>NZ_AJQF01000044.1:0-50564 GCF_000261705.1 Bradyrhizobium genomosp. III
GCAGGGGCCTTCGTATCCTCTCCGGCGGTGCTCTCACCCTCATCCTCGCCATCGTCGGCTTCGTGACCTGGGTCTATTCGCTCGGACCTCTCCCGCTCGACGAAGCCCGGCATGTCTCCACTACCATCGTCGACCGCAACGGCAAGCTGCTGCGGGCCTACGCCATGGCCGACGGCCGCTGGCGGTTGCCGGTCGATGCCAAATCCAGCGTCGACCCGACCTATCTGAAGCTGCTGTTCGCCTATGAGGACCAGCGCTTCTACGCCCACAACGGGCTCGACCCGCTCGCACTCGGGCGCGCCGCCTTGCAGCTGGCAACGCGCGGCCACATCGTCTCAGGCGGCTCGACCATCAGTATGCAGCTGGCGCGGCTGATGGAGCCGCGGCGGCAGCGCTCGCTCTACGCCAAGCTGCGGCAGATGGTGCGCGCGATCGAGATCGAGCGCAGCATGAGCAAGGAGCAGATCCTCGACCTCTATCTCGCGCTGGCGCCTTATGGCGGCAATCTCGAGGGCATCCGCGCCGCCTCGATCGGCTATCTCGGCAAGGAGCCGAAGCGCCTGTCGCTGGCCGAAGCCGCGCTGCTGGTCGCGCTGCCGCAATCGCCGGAGACGCGCCGCCTCGATCGCCATCCGGAGGCCGCGCGCAAGGCGCGCGATCGCGTGCTCGACCGCATGGTCGAGGAGCATGTGGTCAGCGCCGACGACGCAAGGCAGGCCAAGGCCGTGCCCGTGCCAAGACTGCGAAGGCCGATGCCGATCCTGGCGCCGCATGCGTCCGACACTGCGCTGTCGACGGTCAAGGATACGCCGGTCATCAAGCTGACGCTGGATGCGAATTTGCAGAAGGTGCTGGAGCCATTGGCGCGCGACCGCGCCATTGCGCTCGGGCCGAACATCTCCGTCGGCATCATCGTGGTCGACAACGAGAGCGGCGACGTGCTCGCACGCGTAGGGTCGGCCGATTACTTCGACGAGAGCCGGGCAGGGCAGGTCGACATGACCCGCGCGATCCGCTCGCCGGGCTCGACGCTAAAACCCTTCATCTACGGGCTCGCCTTCGAGGACGGTTTCGTCCATCCGGAGAGCCTGATCGACGACCGGCCGGTCCGCTTCGGCTCCTACGCGCCGGAAAATTTCGACATGACCTTCCAGGGCACGGTGCCCGTGAGGAAGGCGCTGCAACTCTCGCTGAACGTGCCCGCGATCGTGCTGCTCGACCGCGTCGGCTCCAGCCGACTGGCCTCGCGGCTCCGGCAGGCCGGCGGGAATCTGGTTCTGCCTAAGGACGAAGCGCCGGGGCTCGCCATGGGGCTCGGCGGCGTCGGCGTGACGCTGCAGGATCTCGCCCAGCTCTATACGGGCTTTGCCCGCCTCGGCACCACCAAGCCGCTGCGCGAGGTGATGGCTGACAAGGACGACCGCGAGCCGCTCCGGCTGCTGGACCAGGTCGCGGCCTGGCAGGTCGGCAACGTGCTGCTGGGCACGCCGCCGCCGGAGAACGCCGCTCACAACCGTATCGCCTTCAAGACCGGCACCTCCTATGGCTATCGCGACGCTTGGTCGGTCGGGTTCGACGGCCGGATGACCGTCGGCGTCTGGGTCGGCCGGCCCGATGGTGCGCCGGTTCCGGGCCTGATCGGGCGCGTCGCCGCCGCTCCGATCCTGTTCGATGCCTTCGCCCGCACCGGCAAGACGCTGGCCGCCTTGCCGAAGCCGCCAAGGGGAACCCTGGTTGCCAGCAACGCCAAGCTGCCGCTGCCGCTGAAGCGGTTCCGCCCGGTGGGGGAACTGGTGCGGACCGGCCGTGAGCAGGCGCTGCATATCCAGTTTCCGCTGAATGGCTCGCGGATCGACGTCGATCGCTCCGGGGGGCAGGAGAGCGCCGCGATGCCGGTCAAGGTCGCTGGCGGCGTGCTGCCCATGACTGTCATGGTTAACGGCACGGCGCTCGGCGAGATCGATGGCCGCCGCCAGCGCCTGATCGATCCGCCCGGTCCGGGCTTTGCGCGGCTCACCGTGATCGACGCCACGGGCGCCGCGGACACAGTCGTCATTCGAATTCAATGACCCTGCCTCAAGCGGTTGTGGCGATGGCGGTTTCAGCGTAAGCGGAACCAATGGCCGAGACCTATCCTACTCCCCGTTTTGGAGCGCCCCGCGAGCCGAAATCGCCCGCAAATCCGGGCAGCCGGCTCGTGAGCATGCTCGATGTCGCCACGGCCAGCCATGCCCGCGCCGTCGCCTTCCTGGTGCTGTGCGCGCTGCTGTTGTTCCTGCCGGGCTTCTTCACGATCCCGCCGATCGATCGCGACGAGGCGCGGTTCGCCCAGGCCACCAAGCAGATGGTCGAGAGCGGCGACTATGTCGATATCCGCTTCCAGGAGGACGTCCGCTACAAGAAGCCGGTCGGCATCTACTGGTTGCAATCGGCGACGGTCGAAGCCGCCTCGATGCTCAAGCTGCCGAAGGCCGAATTGCGGATCTGGGTCTACCGGCTGCCGTCGCTGTTCGGAGCGATCGGCGCCGTGCTCATGACCTATTGGGCGGCGCTCGGATTCGTCACGCGGCGCGCCGCGGTGCTGGCGGCGTTGATGATGTGCGCTTCGGTGCTGCTCGGCGTCGAGGCGCGGCTGGCCAAGACCGACGCGATGCTGCTGTTTTGCGTGACCGCCGCGATGGGTGCGATGGCGCGCGCCTATCTGTCCTGGCAGCGCGCCGAGGACGAGACGCATCCGCCGTGGAGCTGGCCTGCGATCTTCTGGACCGCGCTTGCGGTGGGCATCCTGATCAAGGGTCCGCTGATCCTGATGTTCGCGGGGTTGACCATCGTCGCGCTCGCGATCCAGGACCGCGATGCCTCCTGGCTGTGGAAGCTGCGTCCGGTCTGGGGCCTGATGTGGATGCTGGTGCTGGTGCTGCCCTGGTTCGTCGCGATCTTCTGGCGCGCGGGCGATGCCTTCTTCGCCGATTCCGTCGGCGGCGACATGCTGAGCAAGATCGGCGCCCAGGAATCCCACGGCGCGCCGCCCGGTATGTATCTGGCGCTGTTCTGGATCACGTTCTGGCCGGGCGCGCCGCTCGCGGCGATGGCGGCACCCGCGGTGTGGCGGGCGCGGCGTGAGCCCGGCGCGCAGTTTCTGCTGGCCTGGCTGATCCCGTCCTGGATCGTGTTCGAGGCGGTGCTGACCAAGCTGCCGCATTACGTATTGCCGCTGTATCCGGCGATCGCCATTCTCACCGCCGGTGCAGTGGAGCGTCGCGTGCTGTCGCGCTCCTGGCTGATGCGCGGCTCGGCCTGGTGGTTCGCGATCCCCGCGGCCGCCTCGATCATCGCGGTGGTCGGTGCGGTGATGCTGACGCGGCAGCCGGCTTTTGTGGCCTGGCCGTTCATCGCGGCATCGCTGATCTTCGGCCTGTTCGCCTGGTGGCTCTACGACAACAACCGCGCCGAGCGCTCGCTGCTCAACGCGCTGGTCGCGGCCCTGATGCTGGCGGTGGTGGTGTATGGCATCGTGCTGCCGTCCTTGACGCCCCTGTTTCCGAGCATCGAGATCGCGCGCGCGCTGCGCAACGTCACCTGCGTCGGGCCGAAGGCGGCGGCTGCCGGCTATCACGAGCCGAGCCTCGTCTTCCTGACGGGCACCCAGACCCTGCTCACGGATGGGTCGGGCGCGGCCGACTTCCTGAGGCAGGGGAGCTGCCGCTTTGCGCTGATCGAGCAGCGTTCGGAGCGGAGCTTCGTGCAGCGCGCCGAGGCGATCGGGCTGCGCTACAAGGTCGGCACCCGCATCGACGGCTACAATTTCTCGCAAGGGCGCGCGATCTCGATCTCGATCTTCCGCTCGGAAGGCACCGAATAGGATGCCTGTTACGACCAGCCCAGCGCCCCGTCCGGGCTATCCCGCGCAATTGCTCGCCGTGTCCCGGAGCGCGCTGGCGCAGCTCGTCCGCACGCCCTCGCATTCGCGCCGCGCAGAGGCCGCGCGAAAACTGGCGCGGCATTCGCTGTGGCTCAGTGCGGCGGGCGCGGCTCTCGTCATCGCGCTGATGCTCGCGTTCGACCAGACCGAGATCCAGCTGATGCCGGCTCGCGGCACGCCAAGCCTGTGGCCGATCCGCATCCTCACCGATTTCGGCAAGGACGAGTATCTGCTCTCGGTCCTCGGGGGCTTGCTGGTGGTGTTGGCGTTCGTTGCGGCCGGGCTTCACGGCACAAGCCGCGCGCTGCTCCTCGGTCTCGGCACACGGCTGCAGTTTGTGTTTCTGTCGATTGCCGTGTCGGCATTCGTTGCCGAGGTCCTGAAATATATCATCGGCCGCGGACGTCCGTTTGTCGGCGGCAAGGCCAATCCGTTCAACTTCATGCCGTTCGAGGGGACGGGGGCTTATGCCAGCCTGCCGTCGGGCCATGCCGTGGCGGCGTTCGCTCTGGCATTTGCAGTATCGGCATTGTGGCCGCGCTTGCGCGTGTTCATGTTCACTTACGCAATCGTGATCCTGTTGACGCGTCTGGTGCTGGTCGCGCATCACCCGAGCGACGTCGTGGCCGGCGCCCTGGTCGGCACGGTCGGCGCCATGGCGGTCCGCTATTGGTTCGCGGCCAGGCGGCTGGGCTTTGCCATCTGCGCCGATGGCACCATTGTGCCCCTTGCCGGGGCGGTTTCGGGCCATCTCAAAAGGGTTGCCCGCGGGGCATCCGCCCCATAAAAGCGGCTGCCTGTCGGGGCCGCCGGTTCCCCGGGAAGGTCCATTCCAACCACGAGCCTCGATTTGTCGTCGTCCCAGCCTTCGGTTTCCCAGCCCTCGGTTTCCATCGTCGTTCCCGTGCGTAACGAAGCCGACAACATCGCGCCGCTGATCGCGGAGATCGGCGCGGCGCTCGATGGCCGCTGGGCCTATGAGATCATCTACGTCAACGACGGCTCGACCGATGCGACCGGCGAGCGGCTCGCGGCGATCATGGCGCAGCGGAGCAATCTGCGCCAGCTTCGCCATGCCAGATCAGGTGGCCAATCCGCGGCCGTGCGCAGCGGCGTGCGCGCGGCGCGCGGGGCGATCGTGGCGACGCTCGATGGCGACGGCCAGAACAATCCGGCCTTCCTGCCCGACCTGATCGCGGCGGTCGAGAAGGGAGCAGGGCGCGTCGGCCTCGCCGCGGGGCAGCGTGTCGGACGCAAGGATACCGGTTTCAAGAAACTCCAGTCGCGCGTGGCCAACGGCGTCCGCAACTCCATCCTGAAGGACGGCACGCGGGATACCGGCTGCGGGCTGAAGGCATTCCGGCGCGAGGTCTTCCTGATGATGCCCTATTTCGATGGGCTGCATCGCTTCCTGCCGGCGCTGGTCCGGCGTGAAGGCTACGACATCGCCTATGTCGACGTGATCGACCGGCCGCGCCATTCCGGCGTGTCCAACTACGGCTTCTTCGACCGGCTCTGGATCGGCATCATGGATCTCGCCGGCGTATGGTGGCTGATCCGCCGCAAGAAGCCGACACCAGATGTGACTGAGGTGAACGCATGATCATTCAATACGGTCAGGCGCTGAGCAACTATCTCTACGACGTCTTCGTCGCCAAGTTCGATTTCTGGCTGGCGTTCGGCCTTGTCGCGCAGCTGTTCTTCACCGCGCGCTTCCTGGTGCAGTGGATCGCGAGCGAGCGCGCCGGCAACAGCGTGGTGCCGATGGCGTTCTGGTTCTGCTCGATGGGCGGCGGACTGATGACGCTGGTCTACGGCGTCGTGAAGCGCGAGCCGGTCATCATCCTCGGACAATCGCTCGCGACCATCATCTATATCCGCAACATCATGCTGATCATCAAGAACCGCGGCCGCGCCTCGAAAACGCTCGATCGCTGAGCCCAGGTTTTAGCGCGGCAACGCCGAGGCCGCGCCTGAGGCTGGCAGGGCGGCTGTCTCCGCCTCGGTCCTGCGATAGGGCACGCCGGCCGCGTCGAGCACGGGATAGGCGACCGAGCAGATGTGCGAGTGGATGCGGCGCAGATCGCGCAGCACGTCCAGATGCAGCGAGGTCGTCTCGATGGTCTCGGGGCGGCCCTCGCGCAGGCGGTCGAGGTGGCGCTCGACTGCGGCAAGCTCGGTGTTGCGCAGTGCAGTTTTCTCCACCAGTAGCTTGCGCGCCTCGTTGGCGTCGCCGGACATGAAGACGCCGAAGGCGATCCGCAGCGAGTCCATGGTGCGCTTGTGGAAGGCGGCGAGCTCGTCGGCCCCTTCCGCCGAGAACTGGAAGCGCCGCTTGATCTTCTTGGTGGCGAGCTCGCTCAGGCTCTTGTCGATGATGTCGCCGATATGTTCGAGGTTGATGGCGAAGGAGATGATCTCCATCGCGCGCCGCCCTTCGCTCTCGTCGAGGCTGCCCCGCATCAGCTTGGTCACGTAGAGCTTGATGGCCTCGTCGAGACCGTCGACGAAATTGTCCATCTTGGAGACCTGGTCGACCAGCGCACGGTCGCCGGTCATCATCGCCGCCATCACCTTCCGCAGCATGACCTCGACGAGATCTCCCATCCGCAACGTCTCGCGAGCGGCGTCGGCGAGCGCCAGTGATGGCGTCTCCAGCGCAGTCTCGTCGAGATAGCGCGGGCGGGCCGGATCGGCCTCCTGCACGCGATCCGGCAGAAGGCGTGTCAACAGGCGCGACATGGTGTCGAGCAGGCCGATGAAGACGACGGCCGTGCCGACATTGAAGGTGATGTGGAAAGCCGCCGTCATCTTGGCCAGATCAGGCTGCCAGGCGTGCATGTGCTCGGCGATCGTGCCGAGGAAGGGCAGGACGAGCGCAATCCCGATCACGCGGTTGACGAGATTGCCGACCGGCAGGCGGTAGCTCGCGGGATCGTCACGCCTGGCGCCCTCGAACACGGGATTGATGGCACTGCCGAGATTGGCCCCGAGCACCAGCGCCAGCGCCGCGTAGGGCGTGATGAACTGCGAATAGGCCAGCGACATGATCAGCAGCACGCTGGCGACGCTTGAATGCACGGCCCAGGTGACAAGGGCGGCGATGATGATGCACAATATGGGATCGCCCGTGATGGCCGACATCACGATGCGGACGCCCGGTGCGTTCTCCGCCGGCGCCAGCGTGTCGAGCAGGATATGCAGCGAGAGCAGCATCAGGCCAAGGCCGATGCAGACGCGGCCGATGTCCTTGATCCGCGATCGCGGGCCGGAGCGGAAGGCGACGAGGCCAAGCACGAACAGGACCGGCGCGACGGCTGCGATGTTGAACGACAGCACCTGCACGATCAGCGTCGTGCCGACATTGGCCCCGAGCATGATGGCAAGCGCCGCGGCAAGGCTGACGAGCCCCTCGGCTGCGAACGAGCTCGTGATCAGGGCGGTCGCGGTGCTGCTCTGGAGCAGCGCGGTGAGGCCGAGGCCGGCGGCGAAAGCGCTGCCGCGGTTGCTCAGCGCCTTGCCGAGCAGCCGCCTGAGGTCAGGACCGAAGGCGCGCAAGATCCCGCTGTGGACCATGTGCAGGCCCCACAGCAACAGCGCAACGCCGCCCATCAGATCGAGCAGAACCAACGTTCCCATGCTCCGTGTCCGGATTGGAGTCGATTTGTGAGGCTAGCGCCAAATGCTTGAGGTTCAAACCTTTTGTTGGCGCGTTGGCGTTAACGTTTACGCCAGCTGCACGTTCCCACGGCGCGCATTGCGCGTCCGTCGCGGCGCGCGTTGGCGCGTCCGCGGTCGAGATGCCTTGTGAGCAGGCTCACATTGCCGCTTTGAGGGCAGCGAAGCCGCGGTCGAGATCGGCCTTGAGGTCGTCGACGCTCTCGAGGCCAATGTGGAGACGCAGCGTCGGGCCGCCCGGCGCCCACTTGGTCGCGGTGCGATAGGCGTCGCAGTCGAAGGGAATCGCGAGGCTCTCGAAGCCACCCCAGGAAAAACCCATGCCGAACAGCTTGAGCGTGTTGAGCATGGTGTCGACGGCCTTCTGCGGTGCTGGCTTCAGCACGATGCTGAACAGGCCTGACGCGCCGGTGAAGTCACGCTTCCAGATCGCGTGGCCGGGATCGGTCTCGAGCCCCGGATGCAGTACGCGCGCGACCTCGGGTCTAGCAGCGAGCCAACGCGCCATGTCGAGCCCGGAGCGGTGATGCTGTGCCAGCCGCACCGACAGCGTGCGCAGGCCGCGCAGCGCCAGGAAGACGTCGTCGGGTCCAGCGCAGACGCCGAGCAGGCGGATGCCTTCAGTGACCATCGGCCAGGCCTTGGCATTGGCCGAGATGGTGCCGAACATGATGTCGGAATGGCCGCCGATATATTTGGTGGCGGCCTGCATGCTGATGTCGACGCCCTGTTCGAGCGAGCGGTGATAGAGCGGCGTCGCCCAGGTATTGTCGTCGATGACGAGCGCGCCGTGCCGATGCGTGACCTCGGCGATGGCGCGAATGTCCGGCATCTCGAACGATTGCGAGCCCGGGGCCTCCACCAGAACGGCCCGGGTGTTGGGCTTGAACAGCTTGTCGATGCCGGCGCCGATCATCGGATCGAAATAGCTGGTCTCGACGCCAAGGCGGGTGAGCATGCCGTTGCAGAAATTGCGCGAGGGCCGATAGACGTTGTCGCAGACCAGGAGATGGTCTCCGGCCTTGAGCACCGAGAGCAGGGTGGTCGAGATCGCCGACAGCCCCGACGGGACGATGCCGACGCCGGCGCATTGTGGTCCCTCCAGCGCCATCAGCGTCTCCTGGAACGCCTTGGTGGTAGGGGAACCGTGGCGGCCATACGTGAACTCGCCGCGATGGGCGTGCAGGTCCTCCGCAGTCGGGTAGAGCACGGTCGAGCCATGAAAGACCGGCGGATTGACGAACCCCTTCTGCGCCTTGGTGTCGCGGCCGGAGGTGACCAGCCGGGTCTCGGCCTGCTGCTCTTGGGGGTGCGAGGAATCCATGCGTCTGCTTTCAAAACCGCGTTTCCGCTCGGGCTTGGCGCCTGACGGGCTGGCCGAAAGGCCGCTGTCGTTAATAACAGAACACAGAAGAGTCCCGTCAACCCCTTGACCCGGCACGCCAGTCGTTCTGTGATGCGCAGGTGCTATTCAGTCGCCGCATGTTGAGGGGCCTGCCGCGACCTTCGATCCATCGTCTGACCGGACCTTGCGTCACAGCCATATCGGCCGGCGCTGCGGCGGGGATTAAGGTATGGCCTTTCGGGATCGGCGGGTGTTCGGCAAGGTTTTCCAGCATGACTCTTGCAGGGCTGGCCTTGATACGCCTGGCCCTGGCAGGGATGATCCTGAGACAACGTTCCTTGATACGACTTTGAAAGGCCCAAAGCCCATGAAACGCGTAACCCTGGCTCTCACCCTTGCTCTCGCCGCCGGCCTCTCCGCCCAGGCCGCCGATGCGCAAACGCTCAAGACGGTCAAGGACCGGGGCATGTTGTCCTGCGGCGTCAGCCAGGGCCTGCCGGGATTCTCCTCGCCCGACGACAAGGGCAACTGGACCGGCCTCGACGTCGACGTCTGCAAGGCGATCGCCGGGGCGATCTTCAACGATGCGACCAAGGTCAAGTACGTGCCGCTGTCCGCCAAGGACCGCTTCACCGCGCTTCAATCCGGCGAAATCGACGTGCTCTCGCGCAACACCACCTGGACCATCTCGCGTGATACCTCGCTCGGCGCCAATTTTACCGGCGTGACCTATTATGACGGGCAGGGCTTCATGGTGAAGAAGTCGCTCAAGGTGAATTCGGCGCTCGAGCTCAACAGCGCCTCGGTCTGCGTGCAGACCGGCACTACCACCGAGCAGAATCTGGCCGACTACTTCAAAGCCAACAACATGAAGTACGAGGTGATCGCGTTCGGCACCAACGACGAAACGGTCAAGGCCTATGAGGCCGGACGCTGCGACGTCTTCACCACCGATCAGTCGGGCCTGTACGCCAATCGCCTGAAGCTTGCCAATCCCAACGACCACATGGTGCTTCCCGAAATCATCTCGAAGGAGCCGCTCGGCCCCATGGTGCGCCACGGCGACGATCAGTGGTTCGACATCGTGAAGTGGACGCTGTTCGCGATGGTCACCGCCGAAGAGCTTGGCGTGAGCTCGAAGAACGTCGACGAGAAAGCAAAGCTGGAAAATCCCGAGTTGAAGCGCGTCCTCGGCACCGACGGCAATTTCGGCGAACAGCTCGGCCTGACCAAGGACTGGGTGGTGCGGATCGTGAAGGCGGTCGGCAATTACGGCGAGGTGTTCGATCGCAATGTCGGCGCGGGCTCGCCGCTCGCCATCAATCGCGGTCTCAACAATCTCTGGAACAAGGGCGGTCTTCAGTACGCGCCGCCGATCCGCTGATCATCCTGATCCGCTGGCAGCGGCATGAGCACCGAGGCCCGAAAACCGCCACCCCAGATCGCGCTGAAGATCAGGCGCGTTCTGGGTGGCAAGGCAGGCTGGAACGGCGTTGCCGTCCAGTTTGCCTTCGCGGCGATCCTGGGCTGGATCGGCTATGAGATCGTCTCCAATGCCCGCGCCAACCTCGAAAACCAGCACATTGCCGCCGGCTTCGGCTTCCTCAGGAATAATGCCGGCTTCGACGTCAACCAGACCCTGATCTCCTATACCGGCTCGGACACGTTCCTGCGCGTGTTCGTGGTCGGGCTCCTGAACACGCTCGTGGTCTCGGTGGTGGGCATCGTCTTCGCCACCTTGATCGGCTTCATCGTCGCGCTGTGCCGGCTGTCACCCAATTGGCTGTTGTCCCGCGTCGGCGAGATCTATGTCGAGCTCATCCGCAACCTGCCGCTGCTGTTCCAGATCCTGTTCTGGTACCTCGCGGTGCTGGCGGCCTTGCCCAATCCGCGGCAGAGCATCTCGCTGCTCGGCGTTGCCTTCATCAGCAATCGGGGCCTCGTCATTCCAAGCCCGGTCGGCGGAAGCGGCCTGGAGCCATTTCTGGCGATGCTGGCGCTCGGTATCGTCGCGTCCCTGGCCTTGCGCTTCTATGCGCGGCGCGCGCTGTTTCAGGAAGGGCGGATGATCCGGATCTGGCCCACTGTGCTTGGCCTGCTGTTCGGCCTGCCGCTCGCCACGATATTGGTGTTCGGTCTGCCCTTTACCTTCGAGCTGCCGCAGCTGAAGGGCTTCAATTTCGCCGGCGGATCGCGGATCATTCCGGAGTTCGTGGCGCTGACGCTGGCGCTGTCGACCTATACCGCCGCCTTCATCGCCGAGATCGTGCGCGCCGGAATCCTGTCGGTCCACAAGGGGCAGATGGAGGCGGGGGCCTCGCTCGGCCTCAGCCGCGGCACCACGCTCCGGCTGGTCGTCGTGCCTCAGGCCATGCGCGTCATCGTGCCGCCGCTGACCAACCAGTACCTCAATCTCACCAAGAACTCGTCGCTGGCGGTCGCGATCGGCTATCCTGACCTCGTCTCGGTGTTCGCCGGCACGTCGCTGAGCCAGACCGGGCAGGCGATCGAGATCATCGCGATGACCATGGGCATCTATCTCCTGATCTCGCTGCTCACCAGCGCGATCATGAGCGTCTACGGGTGGCGCGTCAGCCGGAGTCTGGGCGCATGAGCGATATCGCCTCGAGCAGCTTCGTCCGCCGGGACCTGCTCACCGAACGTCCCGCGCCTGTGAAGACCACGGGCTTTGTCGGGCTGATGCGCACGCGCCTGTTCAACTCGCCGACCAACATCCTGCTCACGATCGTTGGCGCCTTGCTGCTGTGGTTCACCATCGTTCCCTCGGTCAGGTTCCTGATGGTCGATGCGGTCTGGAGCGGCAAGGACCGCACGGCATGCCTCGCGGAGAACGCCGGCTTTGCGGTCGGCGCCTGCTGGCCCTACATCCAGGCCAAGCTGCCGCAATTGATCTACGGTTTTTATCCCGAGGCCGAGCGCTGGCGGGTCAACCTCACCTTCATTCTTGCGGTGGCCCTGCTGGTGCCGCTGCTCGTGCCGCGTCTGCCGGCGAAGGGGCTCAACGCCAGTCTGTTCTTCTTCGCATTTCCTGTGGTCGCGTTCTTTCTGCTGCACGGTGGCGGCATCAAGGGCTTTGGTCTCAGCTGGACCGCCGGCCTGCTGGAATTGTTCGACGACAGCATCATCGGCGCCGGGCAGGCCGTGCTCGGTCTCAGCAAGACATCCGCCGCCGCGCCGTTGTTGTGGTTGGTCGGGAATTTTATCGTGCTGGTCGGCACGGCGATCTCCTGGCTGATCCTTCCGCTGACCTGGCTGCGCGATCAGATCCAGGGCGCGGGTCAGTCGATCTGGGCCGATTTCGCCGTCACCACCGCGGTCGTGTCGTTGATCGCCTTCGGTCTCGGCGGCGGCTTGCGCACCGGCTGGCGCGCTCTGGCCTCGAGCATCGTTGCCTTCGGTGCCATCGCTATCGTGATCAAGCTGATGGGGCTCGATCGCGGTGGACTGCCGGTCGTGACGACGAATTTGTGGGGCGGCCTCCTGGTGACGCTGGTGGTCTCCGTCACCGGCATCGTCACCTCGCTGCCGATCGGCATCGCGCTGGCGCTCGGCCGCCGCTCCACCATTCCCTTGATCCGGATATTCTCGATCGCCTTCATCGAGTTCTGGCGCGGCGTGCCGCTGATCACCGTGCTGTTCTTCGCCACCTACATGCTGCCGCTGTTCCTGCCCGGCAATTTCACCGTCGACGGCCTCGTCCGCGCGCTGATCGGCATCGCGCTGTTCACGGGCGCCTATCAGGCCGAGAACGTCCGCGGCGGGCTCGCCGCGATCCCGCGCGGGCAGGGCGAGGCCGCCGCGGCCCTCGGCCTGTCCTGGTGGAAGACGACCTCGCTGATCGTGCTGCCGCAGGCGCTACGTCACGTCATTCCGAACCTCGTCAACAGCTTCATCTCGCTGTTCAAGGACACCTCGCTGGTCTCGATCGTGGCGCTGTTCGATCTGCTCGGCTCGCTCAGGGCCTCGTTCTCGGACCCGAAATGGTCGACGCCTTCGACCGCGTTCACCGGCTTCGCCTTCGCCGGGATCATCTACTTCATCTTCTGCTTTGGAATGTCGCGCTACTCGCTGTTCGTCGAGCACCGCCTCAACGCCCACCGTCGCAACTGATCGAGGTCACCATGTCCGACCCCATCGTCAAGATTTCCGGCCTCAACAAATGGTACGGCGACTTCCACGTGCTGCGCGACATCGACCTCGCGGTCGAGAAGGGAGAGCGCATCGTGATCTGCGGACCCTCGGGCTCCGGCAAGTCGACCCTGATCCGCTGCATCAACGCGCTGGAGGAATTCCAGGAGGGCGAGATCGTCGTCGACGGCATCGCGCTCGGCCCCAACCTCAAGCACATCGACGCGGTGCGCCGGGAAGTCGGCATGGTGTTCCAGAGCTTCAACCTGTTCCCGCATCTGACCGTGCTGGAGAACTGCACGCTGGCGCCGATCTGGGTGCGCAACATCCCGAAGAAGGACGCCGAGATCAACGCGATGAAGTTCCTGGAGCGGGTCAAGATCCCGCATCAGGCCAACAAGTTTCCGGGTCAGATGTCCGGCGGCCAGCAGCAGCGCGTCGCGATCGCGCGGGCCCTGACCATGAACCCGAAGGTCATGCTGTTCGACGAGCCGACCTCGGCGCTCGACCCCGAGATGGTCAAGGAGGTGCTGGACACCATGGTGGACCTCGCCGAGGAAGGCATGACCATGCTGGTCGTCACCCACGAAATGGGCTTTGCCCGCGAGGTCGCCAACCGCGTGGTCTTCATGGACGCCGGCCAGATCATCGAGGCCAACACGCCGAACGAGTTCTTTGCGGCGCCCCAGCACGCCCGCACAAAACTGTTCCTGAGCCAGATCCTGCGCTGAGCACTCGCCATCCGGAGGCCGCGCCGGCCTGACTGACCCGCCAGCCTGGCACCATCCGAATCAGCTGTGCCTCTTTCCGGGCCATCTTCCGGAGAGAGACCTTGCAGAGCAGTGTCGGCGCGCGCGCATTCCAGAATGCGCGATTGCAAAAGAAGTTGAGGAAGCAGGCGGACGCCGTCATGTCGCTCGCGGTCGAGGCGCTGCGGCAGGGCCGATTTGCCGAGGCCGAGACGCTCTGCCGCGGCATTGTGGAGGAGGTTCCGGATCATTTCCACGCCACGCACCTGCTCGGCCTGCGCGCGTATGAGGGCGGGCGGCTGGAGGAGGCGCAACGACTGTTCGAACGCGCGGTTGCGCTCGATCCGCGCTCGCCCGATGCCCATGGCAATCTCGGCGCCGTGTATTCCGATCTCCAGAAATTTCAGGACGCCCGCGCATGCCAGGAGAAGGCCATTGCGCTGAAGCCGAATTGTCCGATCACCCTGACCAATCTCGGCAATACGCTCCTGAATGTCGGCCTCGGCGAACAGGCGATCGGGCTGCACGAACGCGCGATCGGGCTGCGGCCCGACTATGCCGATGCATTTTGCAACCGCGGCATGGCAGAGCTGTTGATCGGCCGGTCCGAGCGCGCCAAGGAGAGTTTCGATCGCGCCCTGTCGCTTCAGCCGCGTCATGCGGAAGCGATCGCCGGCAAGGGCATGGTGTGCATCGAGCTCCGGCATTATGAGGAGGCGGAAGCCGCCCTCGCGGCAGGGCTCGCGATCAAGCCGGGTTCACCGCGGATTCTGGCCCAGCGCGGACGGCTCAATTTCGATCTGCACCGGCTGGAGCAGGCGGCGGCGGACTTCGATGCGGCACTGGCGCAATCGCCGCGGCTCGAGCTCGCGCTGCGCGGCAAGGCGCAAGTCAACCTTCTCTTGGGGAACACGACGCAGGCGATCGCGGCCGTCAAGATCCTGCTCGAGGACAATCCGCGGTCCGATTACGCAATCGTGCTTCTCGGCGCCTGCTATGCGAACCAGGGAGACGTCGCGACGGCACTCGAGCATCTCGACGCGGCGCTCGAGATTTCACCTGACTATGCGGATGCGATCGCACGCAAGATATTCATCCTGGATTATCTGCCGGAGGCCGATTTCGCGGTCCAGCAGGCGGCGCGAAAATCCTGGTGGGATGCGATCGGCGCCCGACTGCCGCAACGGACACTGCGGCCCCGGGAGCTCGATCCGGACAGGCGGATCGTCGTCGGCTATGTCGCCTCGGAATTCAGGAACCACTCGGCAGCGTTCGCGCTGTTGCCGGTGCTGCGCCATCATGATCACGCCAGGTTCGAGATCGTCTGCTATTCCTGCTGGCCGCTGCAGGATGAGATCACCGAGAGTTTCAAGCCCCTCGCGGACGTCTGGGTCGATGCCGCGCAGCTTTCGGACGACGAGCTCCTCGATCGAATCCAGGCGGACAAGATCGATATCCTGATCGACGTGTCCGGGCATACGGCTGGCAACAGGCTCCCCGTATTTGCCCGCAAGCCGGCCCCGATACAGGTCACGGGTTTCGGACACGCCACGGGCACGGGCCTTCAGACCATGGATTACGTGCTCGCCGATCCAATCTTCATTCCGCACTCGGCGCGCCATTTGCTGGTCGAGAAGGTCCATGATCTGCCCTGCCTGATCACGATCGATCCCATCCTGGACGTGCCGCCCTCGGAGCTTCCCATGCTCCGGAACGGCCATGTGACCTTCGGTGTGTTCAACCGCATCTACAAGATCTCGGATGAGGCGATCCGGGTGTGGTCGAAAGTGATGCGCGAGGCGGCGGGTTCGAAGATCATCATCAAGCACGGGCTGCTCGACGATCCCTTGCTGCGCGACGGCCTGATCGCACGGTTCGCAGTCCAGGGCATTGCCGAAGACAATATCACCTGCCTGGGCTCGACCACGCGCCACGAGCATCTGTTGGCCTTTGCGCAAGTCGACATCTCCCTCGACACCTTCCCGCAAAATGGCGGCATCAGCACCTGGGAATCTCTCTATGCAGGTGTTCCAGTCGTCGCCAAGCTCGGCAACGGCTCTTCGTCGCGCGCCGGCGGCTCGATCGTGGCGGCCGTCGGCCTCGACGACTGGGTCGCCGAGGATGACGACGGCTACGCCGCGATCGCGTGCAAATATGCGGCGCAGCCCGCTCATCTGGCGACGTTGCGGGCGGAACTGCCGGCTCGGATCGCAGCCTCGCCTGCCGGCAACGTCGAACTCTATACGCGTGAGGTCGAGGCGGCCTATCGCCGGTTCTGGCAGGATCATTGTGCCGGCGCCTCGGAACGCGGCGAGGTGGCGAGCCAGAGCTGAGCCCCGGGAAATCCCGGAGGCGATGCCGGTCTGCTGACGAGCCGGCCAGGGCTGCGAATCAGTTAGACTCCGGGTCAGGGCATCCTCCGGAGAGACACCTTGCAGAACAGCGGCGGCGGCGCGCGCGCATTCCAGAATGCGCGATTGCAGAAGAAGTTGATGAAGCAGGCCGACGCCGTCATCGCCGCTGCGGCGAACGCCTATGGCCAGGGCCGCTATGCCGAG
Organism: Bradyrhizobium genomosp. III; assembly: GCF_000261705.1. NCBI lineage: Bacteria > Pseudomonadati > Pseudomonadota > Alphaproteobacteria > Hyphomicrobiales > Nitrobacteraceae > Bradyrhizobium > Bradyrhizobium genomosp. III. The sequence continues at coordinate 16,402 of NZ_AJQF01000044.1, forward strand.
ACCGAGGCGCTGTGCCGCGAAATCCTGAAAGCCCTTCCGGATCACGTCGACGCTGTGCATCTGCTCGGCATGTGCGCCCATGACGGCCGGCGCCTCGAGGAGGCGAAAGAGCTGCTGGAGCGCGTGATCGCGCTCGATCCGCGCCTGCACGATGCCCATAACAACCTCGCAACCGTGCATTTCGACCTCGGCAATTACGAGGAGGCGCGGCGATGCCAGGAGAGGGCGATCGCGCTGAAGCCCAATTTCGCGGTTGCGCTGACCAATCTCGGCAACACGCTGATGCATCTCGGGCTATACGAACAGGCGCTCGAGCTGCACGAGCGCGCCATCAAGATCAAACCGGATTATGCCGACGCACTCTGCAATCGCGGCATGGTCGAGCTCGTGCTTGGGCAGATCATGCGCGCCAAGGAGAGTTTCGATCGGGCCCTGCTGTTTCAGCCGCGTCACGCGGAGGCCATCGTCGGCAGCGGCATGGTCAGCATGGAACTGCGGCACCACGAGGAGGCGGCAGCCAAGCTCGCCATGGCGCTCGCGATCAAGCCCGGCGCGCCGAGGATCCTGGCCCAGCGCGGGCGGCTCAGTTACGAGCTGCAGCGCCTGGAGCCCGCGCTTGCGGACTTCGATGCGGCGCTTGCGATTTCGCCCAAGCTCGAGCTGGCCCTTCGGGGCAAGGCGCAGGTCTGCCTCGTCATGGGACGGACCGCGCAGGCGATGGCGGCGGCGACGACCTTGATCGAGCGAAATCCGCGCTCCGAGATGGGGTTGGCGCTGCTGGGCTTCGCCTATTCCAACCAGGGAGACATGGACTCCGCGATCCAATATCTCGATCGCGCGCTTGCGCTCCGACCGGATTATGGAGACGCGATCAGGGGCAAGATCTTCTTGCTGGACTACCTCGCGGACGCCGATTTCGCGGTCCAGCAGGCGGTGCGCAAGTCCTGGTGGGATGCGATCGGCTCGAAGATACCGCGAAGGACGCTGCCGAAGCGGCCGCTCGATCCGGACAAGCGGATCGTGGTCGGCTACGTCGCCGCCGAATTCCGGCAGCATTCGGCGGGACTTACCCTGCTGCCCGTGCTGCGCAACCACGATCACGCCAAGTTTGAGATCATCTGCTATTATTCCTGGCCGGGAGCGGACGAGTACACCGCCAAGTTCAAGTCAATGGCGGACGTCTGGGTCGACGCCTGGCAGATGTCGGACGACGAGCTCGCCGATCGTATTCAGGCCGACAACGTCGACATTCTGATCGACGTTTCCGGCCACACGACCGGCAACAGGCTGCAGGCCTTCGCGCGGAAGCCGGCTCCGATCCAGGCCACGGGATTCGGACACGCGACGGGCACGGGCATGCCGACCATGGACTATGTGCTCGCAGATCCCATCTTCATTCCGCCATCGGCTCGGCATTTGTTTCCGGAAAAGATCTACGATCTGCCGTGCCTGATCACGATGGAGCCAGTCACTAATCTGCAGCCCTCCGAGCTGCCGATGCTCCGCAACGGCTACGTCACCTTCGGCGTGTTCAACCGCATCTACAAGATTTCGGATGATGCGATTCGTGTGTGGTCGCGCATCATGCGGGAGGTGCCGGGATCGAAGATCATCCTCAAGCATGGTTTGCTCGATGATGCCCTGCTGCGCGATAGCCTGATCGCACGCTTCATCGCGCAGGGCATTGCGGAGGAGGACATCACCTGCCTCGGCACCACCTCGCGCGACGACCACCTGATGGCCTTCGACAAGATCGATATTTCGCTCGACACGTTCCCGCAGAATGGCGGCATCAGCACCTGGGAATCCCTCTACAAGGGCGTTCCCGTCGTCGCCAAGCTCGGCATTGGAGCCTCTTCGCGTGCCGGCGCCTCCATCGTGGCCGCCGTCGGTCTCGGCGACTGGGTCGCCGAGGATGACGACGGCTATGTCGAGATCGCCCGCAGATTTGCGTCGCAGCCCGAGCATCTGGCGAAGTTGCGCGCGGGATTGCCGGCTCGGATCGCAGCCTCGCCCGCCGGTAATGTCGAGATCTACACGCACAGGGTCGAGGAGGGCTACCGCCAGTTCTGGCGCGACTATTGTGCCGCGGCTGCAGAGTGCGGCGACGCTGTAGCAGGCGAGGCAGACCCACCCAGCGGTTCCTGAGCAGGCAAGTCCTGGGCGAGCCCGGGATATCCCGGAGGGATTTCAGGTTCGGCTGGCCTGCCGCGCGAATCAGCTAGACTCGCCAATGGGCCATCTCCCGGAGAGACACTTTGCAGAGCAGCGCCGGCGCGCGCGCATTCCAGAATGCGCGATTGCAGAAGAAATTGAAGAAGCAGGCCGACGCCATCATCTCCGCCGCGGCGAGCGCTTATGGCCAGGGCAGATATGCGGAGAGCGAGGCGCTTTGTCGCCAGATCGTGCAAGCCGTTCCGGATCATTTTGACGCCACGCATTTGCTCGGCCTGAGCGTGCAACAGGGCGGGCGCCCGGAGGAAGCGCAACAACTGCTTGAGCGCGCGATCGCAATCGATCCACGTTCGCACGAGGCGCATCACAATCTCGCCGCTGTCCACCTGTCCCTTCAGAAATTTGAGGCCGCCCGCGCGTGTCAGGAAAGGGCGATCACGCTGAAGCCGAATTTTCCGCCGGCCCTGGCCGGCCTCGGCAACGCCTTGCTCCAGATGAACCTGCCGGAACAAGCCATCGAACTGTATGACCGCGCCATCGCCTTGAAGCCCGACTACCCCGATGCGCTCTGCAATCGGGGTCTGGCCGAGCTGGCGCTGGGCCGATTTGACCGCGCCAGACAGAGTTTCGAGCGCGCGCTGTTGTTTCAGCCGCGTCACGCCGAAGCCCTCATCGGCAAGGGCGTGGTCGGGATCGAGCTCAAGCATTACGACGAGGCGGAAGCCGCGCTCGCAGCGGCGTTCGCGATCAGGCCAGGTTCGGCAAAGCTCCTCGCGCACCGCGGACGGCTCAATTTCGCGCTGTCGCGGCCCGAACGGGCAGCTGCGGATTTTGACGCGGCACTGGCGCTTTCACCGAAGCTCGAAGTGGCTTTGCGGGGGAAGGCCGAAGTCTCGTTGAGCGTGGGGAATACGGCGCAGGCGATCCTGGCCTGCACGGCGTTGCTCGAGGAAAATCCGCGCTCGGCGATCGCCCTGGCGCTGCTGAGCTCCTGCTTTGCCAACCAGGGAGAGATCGCAGCCGCCATCGAACATCTCGACGCCGCTCTGGCAATTGCGCCGGACCAGCCGGACTTGATCGCGCGGAAGATCTACTTTCTCGACTTTCTCTCCGAGGCCGATTTCGCGGTCCAGCAGGCCGCGCGCAAATCCTGGTGGGATGCGATCGGCGCCAGATTGCCACAGAGGAAGCTCGCACCCCGGCAGCTCGATCCCGGCAGGCGGATCGTGGTCGGGTATGTCGCGGCCGAGTTCTGGTACCACTCGGCGGCGTTTGGCCTCTTACCGGTGCTGCGCCACCATGATCACGCCAAGTTCGAGATCGTCTGCTATTCGTGCTCGCCGGTACGAGATGAGATGACAGCCAAGTTCAAGTCGTTGGCGGACGTCTGGGTCGACGCCGCGCAGCTTTCGGACGATGAGCTGGCCGATCGTATCGAGGCCGACAAGGTCGATATCCTGATCGACGTGTCCGGGCATACGACCGGCAACAGGCTTCCGGTCTTCGCCCGCAAGCCGGCCCCGATTCAGGTCACGGGCTTTGGACACGCCACAGGCACGGGCCTTCAGACCATGGACTACGTGCTCGCCGATCCGATCTTCATTCCGGAATCGGCCCGTCATCTGCTGGCCGAAAAGGTCTACGATCTGCCGTGCCTGATCACGATCGATCCGATCCTGGATGTGCCTGCTTCGGAGCTTCCCATGCTCCGCAACGGCCATGTCACTTTCGGCGTGTTCAACCGCGTCAACAAGATCTCGGACGAGGCGATCCGCGTTTGGTCGAAAGTGATGCGCGAGGTGGTCGGATCGAAGATCATCATCAAACATACGCTGCTTGACGATTCTCTGGTACGCGATGGCCTTCTTGCGCGACTCGTGAACCAGGGCATCCCAGAAGAGAACATCACCTGCCTGGGCTCGTCAGCGCGCGCGGAACATCTTCAGGCCTTCGCGAGAGTCGATATTTCGCTCGATCCCTTTCCGCAGAATGGCGGCGTCAGCACCTGGGAATCCCTCTATGCGGGCGTTCCTGTCGTGGCCAAGCTCGGTCATGGCGCCTCGTCGCGCGCCGGCGGCGCCATCGTGGCGGCGGTCGGGCTTGACGACTGGGTCGCCGAGGATGACGACGGCTATGTCGAGATCGCCCGCAAATTTGCCTCGCAGCCCGAGCATCTCGCGAAGTTGCGCGCGGGCCTGCCGGCTCGGATCGCAGCCTCGGCGGCCGGCAATGTCGATATCTACACGCACAGGGTCGAGGAGGGCTACCGCCAGTTCTGGCGCGACTATTGTGCCGCGGCCTCGGAACGCGGCGAGGTCGCGTAAACCGGCCGAACGGCGCTGACGTTGTGGACCCGCGTCCCCGACCCGAGGGGGCGCGTGACGATCACACGAAGGGTGGCTTGATGTTGCTGCGCTTCTCCAACCATTCCGGCACCGGCAGGTTCTTGGCGCGCATGAAGTCCGCGTTGAACAGCTTCGACTGATAACGGCTGCCGGAATCGCACAGCACGGTGACGATGGTCTTGCCGGGCCCGAGCTGATTGGCGAGGCGTATTGCGCCCACGATGTTGACACCGGTCGAGCCGCCGAGGCACAGGCCCTCGTGCTGCAGCAGCTCGTAGATCACGCCGACGGCTTCGGCATCGGGAATGAGATAGGCATCATCGACCTTCGCGGTCTCCACGATGGCGGTCGCCCGGTTGAGGCCGATGCCCTCGGTGATCGAGCCACCCGGCGTCGCCTTGGGATCGCCGGTCCTGAAGTATTCATACATGCCGGCGCCGTGCGGATCGGCGCATGCGATCCGCACGTTCTTGTTCTTCTCTTTCAAGGAACGGCTGACACCAGCCAGCGTGCCCCCGCTGCCGACCGAGCAGACGAAGCCGTCGACCTTACCGCCGCTCTGCTCCCAGATTTCGGGGCCCGTGGACTCGTAATGCGCCTTGGCATTGTCGAGGTTGTTCCACTGATCGGCGAACAGCACGCCGTTCGGCTCGGTCTTGCGCAGCTCGTCAGCAAGACGGCGACCGACATGCTGGTAGTTGTTGGGATTGGCGTAGGGCAGGGCCGGCACCTCGATCAGCTCGGCGCCGCACAGCTTCAGGAAATCCTTCTTCTCCTGGCTCTGCGTCTCCGGGATCACGATCAGGGTGCGGTAGCCGCGGGCGCTCGCGACGACCGCAAGGCCAATGCCGGTATTGCCGGCGGTCGCTTCCACCACCAGACCACCGGGCTTGAGCTCGCCGCGCTTCTCGGCCTCCAGGATCATCCATTTGCCGGCGCGATCCTTGACCGACTGGCCGGGATTCATGAACTCGGCCTTGCCGAGAATGGTGCAGCCGGTCAGTTCCGAGGCGCGCTTCAGCTTGATCAGCGGGGTGTTGCCGATGGCTTCGACAACGTCATTTCGAATGGTCATGTCGGGGAAATCGCTACCAAGGGGGTTGATCTGGTCGGCCAGAACCTAGTGCTTGGGAGGCCAAAGGGGAAGGCTTTTGCGCTGCGGCGAAACCGGCTGAAACGCCTGTCCAAACAGCGATATTCTCGAGAAGCGAGGCCGGCGATGATGTGTTCGGCCACGCGGCGAGATATCGATAGGAGGAAATGGCTGAACTCCGCCAGAGCACGGAAGATGACGGTCGCCACCAGCCGCTTCACGACCGCTTTTTTCCAAGGGTGAGATCAGCCGAAACCCGAGGGACGTGGATGGTCTGGATGGCCGAAATCATATCTGCACCAGGGATGGCTCCCTTTCGGGAATTGAAGGCCAGGTGAGATGGAGCGGCCGGAGCGCACGACTGAACCGACGCCGCGCGGGGCTGGTGCGGTCGGATGGAAAGGCTCAGATGCCACTGTGGCAGCAATAACACATGAAATCTTGGTAAGCTTGATCGCGTATCCCAATGTTTCAGAATGAGAGAAATCCCTGCGAGACAGTCACCTTTCGAATTCAGATCGGCTCGCTCGCACCTGATTGGCGTGGCCATCTCGCAACTGCGGGACTGTCCCGCAGTTCAGCGCCCGGCTAGTATGATTTTTGAGGTTCCGCAGAAAGCATCGCCGCTGTGAACGAGTTGTCCAAAGCCCCCCGACTGTCCCGCCGCGAATCGGTTAATCCGGCTGTGCGGCGGTTCGATCTGCCCGGCGGGGGATGGATGTGACAGAGGATGTTCCTGCGATCGCCATGCGGCGGTCTGAAGGTTCTGCATCCCGGACGCTGCGCGCGGCGCGCTGGATTGCGGTGTTGTGCCTTGCCGCCGCTTCGGGTGCTTGCGTGCTGACCCAGGACCTTCCCGATCCCGCCCTCGACGTTCCCACGCAGTACAAATATGCGGGCAAGGGTGATGCGCCGCCGTCACTGGATTGGTGGCGCGGGTTCCGCTCCGCGGAGCTGACGCAGCTGATGGAGGAGGCGCAGACCGTGAACCTCGACATCGCCGCCGCCGTTGCGCGCATCGTCCAGGCCGACGCCCAAGCGCGGCAGGCGGGTGCGGCGCTGCTGCCGAGCGTGTCGACAGGCGGATCGGAAACCTATTCGCGCACTTCGGGCTCCAGCGCGTCCGGCCTCTCCATCGGCGGGCGCGAGGTCGTCAATTACTCGGCATCGCTGAGCGCGAGCTACCAGCTCGACTTCTGGGGCCAGAATCGCGACGCGCTGCAGACAGCGGAGGAGACCGCGAACGCCAACCGCTTCGATCGCGACACGGTCGCGCTAACGACGCTGGCGGCCGTCGCCAATGCCTATTTCCAGGTGCTGGCCTCGCAGGATCGCATCAGGACCTCACAGCGCAACATTGCGAGCGCGCAGCGCATCCTCGATGCGGTCAGGGAGCGGCGCAAGGCCGGCACCGGCACCGATCTCGACGTCGCCCAGCAGGAGAGTGTGCTTGCCAACCAGAAGGCCCTGGTGCCGCCGCTGCGCCAGACGCTCGACCAGAACGTCAACGCACTCGCCGTGCTGGTCTCGCGCCCGCCGGAGAGCGTGCGCGTGCTCGGCGGCTCGCTGGACCGGATCGCAATCCCGCGCGTGACGCCCGGCCTGCCGTCGGAGCTCCTGACGCAGCGGCCCGACATCCGCCGGCAGGAGGCGCAGCTCGCCTCGGCGACGGCGAATATCGGCAATGCCCGTGCTCAGTTCTTTCCGACCATCCAGCTCACCGGCAATGGCGGCTATCAGAGTTCGGCCTTGGTCTCGCTGTTCCAGCCCCATGCGGCCTTCTTCCAGCTCGTCGGCAGCGCCACGCAGCCGATCTTCGACGGCGGCAAGATCCTCGGCAATTTCGAGTTCGCCAAGGCGCGGCAGGACGAATTGCTCCAGACCTACCGCAAGACCATCATCCAGTCGTTTGCCGACGTCGACAATGCGCTGTTCTCGATCAAGCAAACCACGATCAAGCTGCAATTGCAGCGCGACGTCGTCGTCGCCTCGCGCCGCGCCTTCGATCTCTCCGAGCAGCAATTGCGCGCCGGCACCGCCGACATCGTGACCGTGCTCAACACTCAATTGACCCTGTTCCAGGCGGAAGACGCGCTGTCACAGGCGCAACTGGCCCGCTTGCTCGCCATCGTCAGCCTGTATCAGGCGCTCGGCGGCGGCTGGGAGCCGCGAATGGAGAAACCGGTCAATGCTCTTTAAGCCGGATACGAAGGACGCGAAGGAGGGGACGGCGAAGAAGTCGCGCGGCCGCGGCTTCATCATGACCCTGATCACGCTCGCGATCCTCGGCGGCCTGTTCTATCTCGGCTGGACTGCCACGCATCAGCAGCAGGCCAACAACCGCAACAACCAGAGGCTCGATCTGCCGGTGCCCGTGCTCGCGGCCACGCCCCGCGTTCAGGACGTTCCGGTCTATCTCGACGGCGTCGGCGCGATCCGCGCGCTCAACACCGTGACCGTGCGCTCGCAGGTCGACGGCAAGCTGATCGCCGTGAACTTCACCGAGGGCCAGGACGTCAAGAAGGGCGACGTGCTCGGCGAAATCGATCCTGCGCTCTATCAGGCCACCTACGACCAGGCGGTCGCCAAGAAGGCGCAGGACCAGGCCCAGCTCGCCAACCAGCGCATCGACCTGACACGGTACGAGCAGCTCGCTGCCTCCAACGCCGGCTCCAAGCAGCAGGCCGACACCCAGCGCGCGCTGGTCGCGCAGACCGAGGCGCTGGTCAAGGCCGACCAGGCTGCGATCGACAACGCGGCGGCGACGCTGAGCTACACCAAGATCGTGGCGCCGCTCTCGGGGCGAGCCGGCCTGCGCCAGGTCGATCAGGGCAACATCATCCACGCCTCCGACACCACGGGCCTCGTGGTGATCACGCAATTGCAGCCGATCGCGGTGTGGTTCAGCCTGCCGCAGCAACAGATCATGCGCGTCAACGCCGCGGCCGCCAAGGGCACGCTCGCGGTCGACGTGTTCGGCAATGATGGCATCACCGTGATCGATACCGGCAAGCTCACCGGCATCGACAACCAGGTCGACCAGACCACCGGCACGCTCAAGCTCAAGGCGGAATTTCCCAACGCCAACTACCAGCTCTGGCCGGGCCAGTTCGTCAATGTCCGTCTCAAGGTCGAGACGCTGATGCAGGCGCTGGTGGTGCCGACATCAGCCGTGCAGCGCGGCCCGATCGGAACGTTCAGCTATGTCATCGGCGATGACAATATCGTCTCGGCCAAGCCTGTGACGGTGACCCAGCAGAACGAGCATGACGCCGTGATCGCCAGCGGCCTGTCGGCGACCGACAGGGTCGTCACCACGGGCTTTGCCAATCTGTCCGACGGCTCCAAGGTGACCGTCGGCCGCGACGACCAGACCCCGTCGGCTGATCTTGCCCCGCGCAAGCGCTCGCGCGGGCCCGACGCCCAGAAGAAGGATGGTGCCAAGGAAGGGCAGAAGGAGCACCAGAAGGACGGACAGGGTAAGGACGGCGAGTTCCGCGCCAAGCGCAAGAGCAGCGAAGGCGACCAAAAAGGACAGACCGGGCCGGCTCCAGGTCCGGGGGCATCGGGAAGTGGAGCCAAGCAGCCATGATCCCGACAACAGCCGCTTGAAGCGGCAGGCAGATCCCATGGGTGTCTCCGAACCCTTCATCCGCCGTCCGATCGCGACCTCGCTGCTCGGCATCGCGCTGCTGATCGGCGGGCTGCTGGGCTATTTCGCGCTGCCGGTCTCGGCGCTGCCGCAGGTCGATTTCCCGACCGTGCAGGTGACGACGCAGCTTCCGGGCGCGAGCCCCGACGTGATCGCCTCGCTGATCACGGCGCCCTTGGAGCGGCAGCTCGGGCAGATCCCGTCGCTGTCGGCGATGAACTCGACCAGCTCGTTCGGCGTCAGCCAGATCTCGCTGCAGTTCGATCTCAACCGCGACATCGACGGTGCGACCCAGGACGTGCAGGCCGCGATCAACGCCGCGGCGGGCGTGCTGCCCAAGACGCTGCCGTATCCGCCGACCTACGCCAAGGTGAACCCCGCGGACGCGCCTGTCATGACGCTGGCGCTGCGCTCCGACACCATCTCGCTGCGGGCGATGAGCGACATCGCCGACACGCTTCTGGCGCAACGGCTGAGCCAGATCTCCGGCGTCGGACGGGTCTCGGTGCTCGGCGGGCTGAAACCGGCCGTGCGCATCCAGGCCGATCTGGCGCGGCTTGCCGCCTACGGCATCGCCATGGAAGATCTGCGCACCGCAATCGCCAATGCCAACGTCTCCGGGCCGAAAGGCTCGCTCGACGGCGCGCAGCAATCCTACATCATCGCGGCCAACGACCAGATCGCCGCCGCCGACGCCTACAAGCCCGTCATCATCGCCTACCGCAACGGCTCGCCGGTCACCATCGCCGACGTCGCGCAGATCGTCGATGGCCTCGAGAACGACCGCACCGGCGGCTGGTACCAGGGCACGCCCGCCGTCATAATCGACATCCAGCGCCAGCCCGGTGCCAACGTGATCGACGTCGTCAGCCAGATCCGCGCCGAAATCCCCAAAGTGCAGCGCGCGATCCCGGCCGGTGTGAACCTCACCATCGTGTCCGATCGCACCGTGACCATCCGCGCCTCGGTCCACGACGTGCAGTTCACGCTGGTCCTCAGTGTCGTGCTGGTGACGCTGGTGGTGCTGCTGTTCCTGCGCTCGCTGCGGGCGACCCTGATCGCCGGCGTGGCGCTGCCGCTGTCGCTGATCACCAGCTTCGGCATCATGTATTTCGCCGGCTTCAGCCTCGACAATTTGTCGCTTATGGCGCTCACGATCGGCACCGGCTTCGTGGTCGACGACGCCATCGTCATGATCGAGAATATCGTCCGCCACATGGAGAATGGCGACGGGCCGATGGAGGCCTCGCTGAAGGGCGCCAGCGAGATCGGCTTCACCGTGATCTCGCTGACGGTGTCGCTGATCGCGGTGTTCATCCCGCTGCTGTTCATGTCCGGCCTCGTCGGGCGCATGTTCCGCGAGTTCGCGCTGACCTTGACGATCGCGGTTGTGACCTCGGCCGTGGTCTCGCTGACGCTCACGCCGATGATGTGCTCGCGCCTGCTCAAGCATGCTCATGAGGAGCTGGCGGTGCCGGGCCTCGCCGCCATCAGCCGCTTCATCGACCGCACCGTCGAGGCCTATCACCGGACGCTGCTGGTGGTTTTGCAGCACCAGCGGACTACGCTGGTCGTGACCTTCGCCACGCTGATTGCGACCCTCGTCCTCTACGTCGTTGCCCCAAAAGGCTTCCTGCCGCTGCAGGACACCGCCTCGATCACGGCGGTGACGGAGGCCGGGCCGGACGTGTCGTTTGCCGAGATGCAGAAGCGGCAGGGCGAGGTCGCCGACACCATCAAGGCGGACCCTGACGTGGTCGGCGTGGTCTCGGTGATCGGCGCTGGCTCGGTCAATCCGACCACCAATGTCGGCCGTCTCGTCATGACCTTGAAGCCGCGCGGCGAGCGGCGGGACGATGTCAGCGTGGTCGTGACCCGGCTGAAGCAGCGGGTGGCGGGCATTCCCGGCATGACCGTCTATTTCCAGCCGGTGCAGGACGTGCAGATCTCGACCCAGTCGAGCCGCTCGCAATACCAGTACACGCTGACCGGCACCGATGCGGCGCTGGTGTCGGAATGGGCGCGCAAGCTGGTTACGGAGATGCGGCGCGATCCCCTGTTCCGCGACGTCTCCTCGGAGGCGCAGGAGGGCGGATTGCGGGCGCAACTCGACGTCGATCGCACCCGCGCTGGCCAGCTCGGCGTCAGCCTGCAAGGCATCACCGATACGCTCAACGACGCCTTCGCGCAGCGCCAGATCTCGACCATCTACGGCCAGGCCAACCAGTACCGCGTGGTGCTCGAGGCGCTGCCGATGTACCAGCGCGATCCCTCGATCCTTTCAAAACTCTATCTGCCGGGCGCCGCGAGCGCGACCGCCGGCGCGCCCAACGCCCAGGTGCCGCTGTCGGCCGTGGCGACGCTGAAGCGCACCACCGCGCCGCTCGCGATCTCGCACCAGGCGCAATTCCCGTCCGTGTCGCTCAGCTTCAACCTCGCGCCGGGCGCCGCGCTCGGCGATGCCGTCGACGCCGTCAAAGCGATCGAGACCCGGATCGAAATGCCCAACAGCATCGTCGGCGTCTATGCCGGCGATGCCGCCGAGTTCGCCAAGGCGCTGGCGGGACAACCCTGGCTGCTGCTCGCGGCCGTGATCACGATCTACATCGTGCTCGGCGTGCTCTATGAGAGCTACATCCACCCGATCACGATCCTGTCGACGCTGCCCTCGGCCGGCGTCGGGGCGATCCTGGCGCTGGTGCTGTGCGGGCAGGACCTCTCGGTGATCGGCCTGATCGGCATCATCCTGCTGATGGGCATCGTCAAGAAGAACGCGATCATGATGATCGACTTCGCGCTCGAGGCCGAACGCGGGCAGGGCATGTCGCCCAACGAGGCGATCGTGCAGGCCTGCCTGTTGCGCTTCCGTCCGATCATGATGACGACGCTGGCGGCGCTGTTCGGCGCCTTGCCGCTGGCGATCGAGAGCGGCACCGGCGCCGAGCTGCGCTTTCCGCTCGGCATCTCCATCATCGGCGGCCTGCTGCTCAGCCAATTGCTGACGCTCTACACCACGCCCGTGATCTACCTCGCGCTCGACCGCATCAACCGCCGCCTCGAGCAGGCGCTGCCGCCGGCCGAATCCGGCGGACCACCGGTCGCGGGCGCGACCGAGGGGATGCAGTGATGGCATCGATCTCGGAGCCCTTCATCCGCCGCCCGGTTGCCACCACGCTGCTGTCGATCGGGTTGTTCCTGCTGGGTGTGGTCGCCTACGATTTCCTTCCCGTCGCCTCGGTCCCGAACGTCGACTTTCCCGCCATCTTCGTCTCGGCCAGCCGGCCCGGCGCCGACCCGTCGGTGATGGCGGCCACGGTGGCTTCACCCCTGGAGCGGCGGCTCGGCGAGATCTCGGGCATCAACCAGATCACCTCGACCTCGACGCTCGGCAATACCAGCATCCAGCTCCAGTTCGACATCGGCCGCAACATCGACAAGGCCGCGCGCGACGTGCAGGCAGCGATCAACGCCGCGATGGTCGACTTGCCGAGCGACCTGCCGACGCTGCCGCGCTTCCGCAAGGCCAACACCGCCGGCGCGCCCGTCTTCGTGCTGGCGCTGACCTCCAAGACGCTATCCGCCAGCGCGATTTACGACGTCGCCGACACGGTGCTGGCGCAGCGCATCTCGCAGGTGCCTGGAGTCGGCGACGTCACGGTATCAGGCGCCGACCAGCCGGCCGTGCGGGTTCAGCTCAACCCCGTCGCGCTGTCGAACGCCGGCATCGCCACCGACGACGTCAGGACCGCGATCGTCAACGCCAACCCGCTCGGCCCCGTCGGCATCTTCAACGGCGAGCGCCAGAGCGAGACGCTGGCCCTCAACAAGCAGATGCGCACGGCGAAAGAGTTCCGCGACATCGTCATCAAGAGCGCCAACGGCAATTTCGTGCGGCTGTCCGACGTCGCCGACATCGAGGATTCCGTCCGCAACGCCCGCTCGATCGCCTGGTTCAACAAGCAGCCGGCGGTGCTGATCCAGATCACCAAGCAGGGCGATGCCAACGTCATCGATACCGTCGACAGGGTAAAGGCGCTGGTCCCCCAGCTGAAGCAGTGGATTCCGGCCGGCGTCGAGATCTCCACCCTGGTCGACCGCACCGGGACGATCCGCGCCAGCGTGCTTGACATGCAATGGACATTGCTGGCGACCGCGGTCCTGGTGATGGTCGTGGTGTTCGTGTTCCTGCGCAGGCTGACGCCGACGATCGCGGCCGGCATCTCGGTGCCGCTGGCGCTGGCCGGAACCTGCGCCGGCATGTGGGTCGCGGGCTTCTCGATCGACAATCTGTCGCTGATGGCGCTCGCGATCTCGGTCGGTTTCGTGGTCGACGACGCCATCGTCATGATCGAGAACATGTATCGCAATCTCGAGCACGGCATGCGGCCGCTTCGGGCGGCGCTGGAGGGCGCGAGGCAGATCGGCTTCACGGTGGTCTCGATCAGCCTGTCGCTGATCGCGGCGTTCACGCCGCTGATCTTCATGGACGGCATCGTCGGTCGCCTCTTGCGCGAATTCTCGCTGACGCTGACCTTCGCCATCCTGGTCTCGACGCTGGTGTCGCTGACGGTGACGCCGATGATCTGCGCCCATTACATCCGGCAGGCTACGTCCGGCACGGCGACGCTGTTCGACCGCATCATCGAGGGCTCGCTGACGCGCATCGTCGCCTTTTACGCCCGAACCTTGCGCACCGTGCTGGACTACCCGCTGGCGACGCTGCTGGTGTTCTTCGCCACCATCGGTCTCACCGTGACGCTCTACATCAAGGTCCCCAAGGGCTATTTCCCGACCGACGATTCCGGCTTCGTGATCGGAGCGACGCGCGCCTCGGCCGACATCTCGTTCCAGTCGATGCTCGGCCTGCAGCAGCGGCTCGCCGACATCGTGATGCAGGACCCGGCCGTGGCCGGCATCGGCTCGACCGTCGGCGCCGGAGGCGGGCCGGGGGGAGCGACCTCGAACCGCGGCGTCATGTATATCAGCCTGAAGCCGCCGGAGGAGCGCGACCACGTCTCGACGCAGGTCGTGATCGACCGTCTGAGGCGCGCGCTGTATCCCGTGCCCGGCATCCGCCTCTTCATGTTCGCCGCCCAGGACGTCCGCGCCGGCGGGCGGCAGAGCGATTCCGACTACCAGTACACGCTGACCAGCACCGACCTCGGTCTGCTGCAGAAATGGGCGCCGATCGTGGCCAAGCGCATGGAGAGCGTCGAGGGCATCACCGACATCTCCAGCGACCGCGATCCCGGCGGGCTTCAGCTCACGCTCGCGATCGACCGCCAGAAGGCCTCGGCGCTCGGCGTCAGGGTCCAGGATATCGATAATGCGCTGAACAACGCCTTTTCTCAGCGGCAGATCTCGATCATCTACACCCAGCGCAACCAGTACATGACCGTGTTGGAGATCGATCCGAAATTCCAGGTCGATCCCTCCAATCTCGAGCGCATCTACGTCGCCGGTGCGGGCGACGCGCAGGTGCCGCTGTCGGCCGTGGTGCACGCGACGCGTGGGTTGGCCGCGCTCGCGGTCTATCACTCGCAGTCGTTTCCCTCGACCACGGTGTCGTTCAACCTGCTGCCGGACGTGCAGCTTCAGGCGGCGACCCAGAACATCCAGCGCGCGGTCGAGGAGCTGCATATGCCCGAGGGCATCCGCGGCAGCTTCGACGGCAACGCCGGCGACTTCGCCAAGACCAGCGGCCGCCAGCCGCTGCTGATCCTCGGCGCGCTGGTGGCGATGTATATCGTGCTCGGGGTGCTCTATGAGAGCCTCGCCCATCCGCTCACGATCATCTCGACGCTGCCCTCGGCCGGGCTCGGTGCGCTGCTCGCCCTGCAGCTCACCAACACGCCGCTGACGGTGATCGCCTTCGTCGGCATCATCCTGTTGATCGGCATCGTCAAGAAGAACGGCATCATGATGGTGGATTTCGCGCTCGACGCCGAGCGCCAGCGCGGCCTGTCCTCGGCGGAGGCGATCTTCGAGGCCTGCCAGGCGCGCTTCCGCCCGATCCTGATGACGACCATGGCGGCGCTGTTCGCCGGCATTCCGCTCGTGGTCGCGACCGGCCCCGGCACCGAGCTGCGCCGTCCGCTCGGCATCACCATCATCGGCGGCCTGTTCGTCTCGCAGATCCTGACGCTCTACACCACGCCCGTGATCTACCTCTTGATCGACCGCCTGCGGCGGCGGTCGGAGCCGCGTCCGGTGCCTGCGCCGGCGGAATAGGTTGTTGAAGCGCCGCATCAAGCGTATAGCGGCGCCCATGTCGAACCCGCCAGATATTGCCGCCGCCGATCCGATCCCCGAGTGCCCGCATTGCCAGAAGCCGATGCCGCTGTGCATCTGCGACAGCGTCACGCCGATTGAAAAGAGCCGCCTCGGGCTCCTGATCCTGCAGCATCCGCAGGAGCAGGACAGGGCGCTCGGCACCGCGCGGCTGCTGGCCCGGCATTTTGCCGATGCCACGGTGCGGGTCGGCCTGTCCTGGCCGAGCCTGTCCAAGGCGCTGGGACGGCCGGTCGAGAACGCCTCGCATTGGGCCGTGCTCTATCTCGGCTCGGCCCGCGCCGCCGATCTCGAAGCGGAAGGCGAGATCGTCGCGCTCAACCGCAAGGGCGAGGTCGCGGAGAACCAGCGCGGAATCCTCGGCAAGCTCGAAGGAATCGTGCTGCTCGACGGCACCTGGAGCCAGGCCAAGGCGCTGTGGTGGCGCAATCCCTGGATGCTCAAATGCCAGCGCGTGATCCTCAACCCGGCGCATCCCTCGCGCTATGGGCGTCTGCGCAAGGAGCCGCGCAAGGACGGGCTCTCCACGATCGAGGCTGCGGCGACGATTCTCGCCGGGCTCGAGCGGCGTCCTGACATCGCCGAGACGCTGAATGCGAGCTTTGAACGCCTGTTAACACGCTACCGCGAGGTCCAGGCCGAGATGCCGGAATTGGCGCCCAAGCCTGCCCCGAAGGGCCGGCGCGACTTCCGGCGGCGCAAACGAGCCTGACTTCGGCCTAGTTCATCTGTACGGTCGATTGCACCGCGAGGGCCGGGCGTCTAGAGACGATCGGCCGACACCGGTTTCGATCTGCTCTCCTGTTGCGGCATCGGAGAGCGAGAACCTGAGGGGCAGTCGTATTCAGCTCGCAGCAAAGGAAATTCTGGCACAGGCGGCGCGGCCCGATCGTTGGGGCACGCTCGCGCTGATGGACATTTCGCTGCGCTACCGCAGGACCGTGATCGGCCCGCTCTGGATCACGCTGACGCTGGCCGCGACGATCGCAAGTGTCGGCACCGTCTATGCGGCGCTGTTCAGGCAGGACATCGCCACCTTCCTGCCGTCCTTCGCGGTCGGCCTGATCGTCTGGACCCTGATCGCCACGACGCTCCAGGAGGGCTCCAACATCTTCGTGGCGTCCGGCCATCTCATCAAGGCGGTGCCGGCGCCGCTGATCGTTCATATCCTCCAGATGATCGCGCGCAACGTCCTCATCTTCGCGCATCATTTGGTGATCGTCGTGCTGCTCTATGTCGTGATGCCCTGGCCGCTGCACTGGAGCATGCTGCTCGCGCTGCCCGGGTTTGCGATCCTGTTCCTCGCGCTGCTCGGCGGCTCGGTCGCACTCGGCATGCTCTGCGCGCGTTTTCGCGACATTGGTTCGGCGATCGTCAGCGGCCTGCAATTCGTCTTCTTTCTCACGCCGATCATCTGGACCGAGGACAGCGCGCGCGGCACCGCGTTTCACTGGCTGACGCGGGTCAATCCGTTCGCGACGCTGCTCGATCTGGTGCGGCGGCCTCTGTTGTCGCAGCCGACCGATGCGGAGCAATGGCTGTTAGGGGCCCTCTATGCGATCGTCGTGGCCGTCATCGGCCTCGGCTGCTACGCAAAATACCGCCATCGCGTGGCGTATTGGCTGTGATGCGCATGACCACCACGGCCCACATCGTGCTACGCGACGTCTCGGTCACGTTTCCGGTGCTGTCGTTTCGCGACCGCTCGCTGCGCAGCCGGTTCGTCGGCGCCGTGACGCTGCGCCGGAAGGCGGCGGTCTCGCACCTCGTCAAGGCATTGAACGAGGTCAGCCTCGATATCCGCGCCGGCGACCGCCTCGCCATCATCGGCGCCAATGGTGCCGGCAAGACCACGCTGCTGCGGGTTCTCGCCGGCATCTATCATCCGACGGCGGGCAGCATCGACGTGCGCGGCCGCTGCCTGTCGCTGTTCGATTTGCAGGCCGGCTTCGACGAGGAAGCGACCGGTTACGAGAACATCATGCGGCGCGGGCTCGTGATCGGCGCGCGCCGCGCCGAGATCGACGCGCGGCGGGCGGAGATTGCCGAGTTCACCGAGCTCGGCGACCGGCTCGACCTGCCGCTGCGCACCTATTCCAGCGGCATGATGCTGCGCCTGATCTTCGCGGTCGCAACCGCGGTCGAGGGCGAGATCGTGCTGCTCGACGAATGGATCGGCGTCGGCGACCAGCAATTCCGCAAGAAGGCGCGGCAGCGATTGGATGAGATCCTGGTGCTCGCCTCGCATGACATCGAGCTGATCCAGAGCACCTGCAACCGGGCGATCCTGCTGGAGCAGGGGAAGATCATCGCGGCCGGCGCAACCGATACGATTCTCGCGCAATATCTGGCGGGGTCCGGCGGGAAGAAGGCGTAGCGGTTCGAAGGTCCCCCTGACGGGGCGGCCTCCAGCCAAAATCGGACGAAGGCGGTTGCCTAAACCCTTCATCCCCTATATTGCTCCGGCCTTACGGGGCCACGTGGCGGAGTGGTTACGCAACGGTCTGCAAAACCGTGTACACCAGTTCAATTCTGGTCGTGGCCTCCATCATATCCCTCTGATCTCCCAGCATAATTCGATTTCGCCGCCGGCGCCGCTGATGCTGCGCGCAACGTTCTGCCGACGTGAGAGGCGGATCGATCACCGGGTTTGTCCGGAGCTCGCTGGAACCCCCGATTCACGCCCGTTGGCATAGACTTCGCATCTGCGAAGTGATGCGACCGACATCAACGAGCGCTGGAGCACCCGTGGGCGACATCGTCCGATTTGTCCCGAAATCCGAGCTGGAGCGGGCCCGCCTCATCCGCGAGGCCCGTGCGATCTATGACAGCATCTTTCCATCGGCCGCACCCGACCGGGCGCCGCAGGATGGCGAGGAACGCGTCAAGACCTGATCGGCGCGCCACCCGATTTCCGGCGACGGCAAAACGCCCGCGAAAGCGGGCGCTACGGCTCACCGTGAAAGCAGCCCTCAGCAGGCTGCGTACCATCCGTCGGGGAACGGCAGGAGGGGCCAGGCGCCCTCGTTGTCATTGGCGGCTTTGGGCGTCGCGTCAAAACTCCACGAGCGGGGCACGAACTCCTCCTCCGGCGCGGGAGCAAAGTCTTCAATGACCATGGCGTCCCGGACGGCATCCAGCAACAAGTTGAATTCGGCTTCGCTTCTCATCGCACCCTCGCAGAACGCGGACGGCGCAATGTCGCAAAGCCGGTTTGTTACCCGGTTGAGCGGATCGTTCGCATTTTAACGATCCGGCGATCGGGTCCCGATTGGTTAGCGGTTTGTAAAAAATCCCCTGGGAAACTCTAGGTTCCTCCGCCGCGCCGGCAATGTGAAAGAGATCACATCCTCGGCGGTTTATTTCTCCTACCCCTTCGCATACCGGCCCGATGCAGGCTGGAGCGGGCACGGCGGAACGGGAGACTGGTCATGAAGGCGAGGTTCTTGCGGTTTGCGGGTGTGAAGAGCCGGGCGCGCCGCGCCTCCACGGTCGGGCTGTTCCTGACGCTGTTTGCTTCCGCCGCCCACGCGCAGGGGACAGCCGAACAGCGCCGGGCCTGCACGCCCGACGTCTACCGGCTCTGCGCCGGCGAAATCCCCAACGTCCGCGCCATCACGGCGTGCCTGCGGCGCAACCGCTCGAGCCTGAGCGAAGCCTGCCGCAGCGTGTTCGATCAGGCCGGCGGCTGAGGACCTGTGGATTTGTGCGCAGCAAGTGGCTCGCGCCGGCTGACGAATTCGCGATGGCGGTCCTGTGGATATGCTGCGGACAGCCTGTGGATCAACGGGGGCCGCAGCTCCCGTCACCCGGATGGGATCGCAGCGCAATCCGGCTCCTAGCCTACAAGCGGTTGCGCTGCCCGACGGGCAAAACACGCTAGCCGTGGGGCAAGACGCGCAGGCGAAAATATTCGCCTTTACAGAATTTCGGCTTTGTCGCATTGTCCCGCCACCTCACCCCGGTCAGAGGGGCGTATCGCGATCGTCACGAAACGTGGGGTGAGCTGCGGTGGACGTGGGTCACATCGGCGCGAAGGGTTTTGCAGGGCGGAGCGCCGTGAGCAAAGACCTCGCGCACACGACCGGTGTGATCGGCGTACGGCAAAATCGTGTCGTCCTGGCGCCCGGGGTCTGTGCGCCAAGTCTTGCGGTGATGTGTATTGCTCAACCGGGCAAGCGCATCAGCCATCCGCAAGGCGACGGGGGCGATAGTGCAACGCTCCCCGGGGAGAGCACGACATAAGCCGTCAAACCACTGCGCAGGGAAGGCCGGGTTGTCCTGGCTACACCTGTATGCCGCTGTGCAGCTTCTTGTCACGCAGGTTTCGCACAGTGGACCGCGGGTGCCAGCCGGCACCCGGTCTTCCCTGCGCCCTCTGACAAAGAGGGCGATGAGATGAGCAAAGCTCGGGCAGAGTGAGCCGCGAGGATGCGGATCTGTGTCTGCGTTACACATTGCAAGTTGGTGGAGCGAGGCGTTGCGTGGGGGAGCGCTTAGTCTCGCGTGCCCCGGACGCTGCGCAGCGTCTCCCCGGCGATGCGAAGCATCGTCCGGTTCGACGGTGCGCTGCAGAGCCGGGACCCATGCATCAGCAAGGTGCGCGGCTTCCCGGGGCCCGGCTCTGCGCCGCAACGCTGACGGCTGCAGCTTGTCCGGGACACGAAGGCTGCGCGAGCCGCAACCGGCTTGCCGAACCCTCCCTGCATTTCGTTTCAAATTGCAACCCGCGCGTGCAAGAAGTCTTGATCGGGTGTGATCTAGGGGTGAACGCCCGGCTTGAACGTGGGTCCCTGGCACAACGACTAATAAGTAGCGTGCATGAGGGTCAGGGAAACGTGATTGCGCCTCCTCTTTCTAAAGCACCAAAATGGTGCTTTAGTGCTTTCCATGAGCCAGTCGCCCCGAAACGCGCCGTCCGCGCTGCGTTACAGGCTTGCCCCTGATTCGGCCGCCAAGGCCGCGCTGGAGGCGACGTTCAGGGCTTATGACCGCATGATGGAGATCCTCGATGAGGTCGCGCGGAGCCACAATGTCGGCTCCAATGTCGTCCTGCTGCATGCCCACGCCTATGACCCGATCCGCAAACAGACCGCGCTGCCTTCGCGCCTGGTGACGCTGGGCCTGCGTGACCGCGCCGAGTATCGCGCGGCACAGGGCCGCCGTCTGCCGCTCGACGACAAGCTCGCCAAGATCAAGGGGCCGGCCACCATCTCGATTGCGACCGTCGAGGGACGCTTCAGCGTGCCCTTCGACTATGCCGGCTATGCCGAGGGCTGGGGGCAAAGCGTGCCCGCGCGCCTCATCCGCACCGACGACGGCTTTGAAGTTCACTACGGCGTCACGCCGAACAATCTGCCAGAGGAGGAGAACGCCATGGATACCATCGCTGCCGCTCCCGAAAACTTCCTGTCCCGGGTCGGGCGCCTGATCGCCGGGATCGCCTATGACGCGATCGAGCAGGCGGAAGGCAAGAACAAGCTGAAAGTGGTCGGGCAGGCCATCCGCGAGATCGAGCGGGCCGAGAGCGAAGCGCGCGACGGGCTGGCCGCTGCGCGTGCCGAGGAGTATCGCCTCAACGCGCGCCGTACCGAGATCGAACGCGAGATGGCCGATCTCGCCCCCAAGATCGAGGGCGCGATCGCTGACAGCCGCGACGATCTCGCCCGCGCCGGCATCGCGCGGCAGATGGATCTGGAGGCGCAGTTCGATGTGCTCTCCCGGGCCATCGACGAGAACAACGAGAAGATCGAGCAATGCATCACCTCGCTGCGCGCGGTGCTGTCTGCGCTCCAGGACGCCGAGCAGCGCCGTGCCGATCTCGAAAAGAGCGAGGCGGCGGTAATCCATCAGGCCTCGACGTCATCCCGAAAACAGGGCGGCGGCTCTGCGGCAGCGAAGGCGCTGCGGGCGGGCAGGGCGGTGGCACGCGCCACCGGCGTGCCGCCGGGTATTCCCTATTCGAGCGACATCGACGAGCTCAGCACGCTGCATCGCGACAAGGAAATTGCGGCGAGGCTCGCGCGATTGAAGTCGCGCTCCTGAGTACCGTGTCATGAGCGCTCTGCTCGAACACGTCATGTCGCCGGAGGTCAGGCCGTTCGCGATCGCGGCGGCCATGATCCTCATCGTCGGCTCGATCGAAGTGGTCTCGATGCTGGTCGGGGCTTCCTTGAGCGAAATGCTCGGCACCAACATCGATTTCGCTCACCCCAGCGACAATGGCGTGATCAACGCCATTTCCTGGATCAATGTCGGCGGCGTGCCGCTTCTGATCTTCCTGCTGCTGCTGCTCGGCGCCTTCTCCATCACCGGCTTCCTGATCCAGGACATCGCGCGAATGGTTGCGGGGCCCTTGCCGGCAACGCTCGCCTCGGTCGGGGCCGTCGCGGTCTCGGTTCCGCTGGTCCGCGCTGCCAGCAGGGCGATCGCGCGGGCCATTCCCAGGGATGAAAGCTATGCCGTTGGCCTCGGGGATCTCGTCGGCCGCATCGGTGAGGTCGTCATCGGCCCGCTCGACCAGGGGCCGCCCGGGCGCGTCAGCGTCGCCGACGTCCACGGCAACCGCCATTTCGTCTGGGCGGTTGCGGCGCCGGCGTCATCGCCCCTGCCACAGGGAACCATGGTCCTGCTGGTCGACCGCGACGGCACCCGCTTCGTGGCGGTCAAGGCCGACGATGAACTCAAACCTTCCAAGCCCACTCTAAACAGCTAGCAAGTCATCATCGGAGAACATCATGTTCGACATCGCAGTCCCGGCCATGATCGGCGTCGCGCTGATCGTCGTCCTGGGGATCGTCTTCACCATCCTCTACAAGCGCGCCACCCGCGACGAGGCTTTCGTGCGCACCGGCCTCGGCGGCAAGAAGGTCGTGCTGGACGGCGGCGCCATGATCCTGCCGATCTTCCACTCCTATGCCAGCGTCAATCTGAAGACGCTGCGGCTCACCGTGGAACGCAAGGAGCGGGAATCCCTCATCACCAAGGACCGGCTGCGCGTCGACATCGTCGCCGAATTCTACGTGCGCGTCCGTCCCGACGATGAGAGTATCGCGCTTGCAAGCCAGACGCTGGGCGCGCTGACCAATGACGCCGAGGCCCTGCGCAACCAGGTCGAGGCGAAATTCGTCGACGGCCTGCGCTCGGTGGCGGCGACCATGTCCATTTTGGAGCTGCAGGAAAAGCGCAGCGATTTCGTCAAGCACGTGCAGGCCACGGTCGAGTCCGACGTCAAGTCGAACGGCCTCGAGCTCGAATCGGTGTCATTGACAAAACTCGACCAGACCGACGTCAAGTTCTTCAACCCGGAGAACTTCTTCGACGCCGAAGGTCTCACCCAGCTCAAGACCGTCACCGAGACGCGCCGGCGCGACCGCAACGCCATCGTGCGCGACAACGAGGTGGCGATCGCCCAGAAGGACCTCGAGGCGCGGCAGCAGACCCTCGGCATCGAGCGCACCAAGAAGGAAGCCGAGCTGTCGCAGGAGCGCGACATCGCCAACAAGACCGCGAGCACCCGCGCCGAGGTCGCAACCGCGACGCAGACCGCGCGCCTGACCGAGGAGAATGCCCGCATCGATACCGACCGTGCCGTTGCCGAGAAGGAAGCCGGCGCCAAGCAGGTCAAGGAAACCGCGGTGATCGAATCGGATCTGGCGATCAACAAGCGCAAGACCGACGCCCAGCGCGAGATCCAGATCGCGACCCAGGAGAACGAGATCCAGATCGCCTCCAAGAGCAAGCAGACCTCTGAAGCCGTCGCCGAGGCCAAGACCGCCGAAGCGATCGCGGTCTCCGCGGAGGAAAAAGTCGTGACCGCACGCGCGGTCGAGGTCGCCGATCGCGCCCGTCTCACCCAGGTGCTGGCCGCGCGGACCGAGGCCGAGCGCAAATCGACGGAGCTGATCGTCGCGGCCGAAGCCGAGAAGAAGGCCTCGCTCGATCGCGCCGAGGCCGTGAAGACGCTGGCCACGGCCGAAGCCGAGTCCAACAAGATCAAGGCCGTCGGCGTGCGCAACATCGGTGAGGCGGAAGCTGCCGTCATCACCATGAAGAACGAGGCGCAGAACAAGCTCGGCAGCAACGTCATCGACTTCGAGATCGCCAAGAAGCGGATCGAGACGATGCCGTCGGCGCTGGCCGAGATGGTCAAGCCGATCGCCAACCTCAAGGACGTCCGTATCCTGCACACCGGCGGCGCCTTCGGCGGCAACGGCGCCGGTGGAGGCAATGTCGGCTTCGGCGAGGGACTCGCCGGCGAACTCCTCAAGGTGCATGCGCTGCGTCCGATGATCGACGAGATCCTGCGCCAGAGCGGCTTTGCGCCCGACGACGATCCCGTGAAGGCGCTGGTCGGCGCCGTGACGGGGAAGAGCAACGGCGCCGCCGTGCCGGCTCCGGCACCGGAGAAGACGAACACCGCCGATCTATGAATGCCCGTTCATTGCTGCGGAGAATTCGAATCGATAAACAGGCTGAGCGCGTCTCGCGTCGCGCAACGTGCCGGAGTGACGATCGATCGTCTTGAACCTTTCGATCGCACTCCGGACGAACCTTCCAAGGCAACGACATTGGTTGCCGCGGCGCCTGCGCCGATCGACGCCAGGCGCTGAAGCCTGTTTCGATCGGGGAATTTCATATGAAATATTTTCTGTCTGGACTGATCGCGATCGGCCTTTCGATCGCCGCCATGCCCTCGTTCGCGGCCGATGCCCGCAACGTCACCGTCGTCAACGAGACCGGCTATGCCATCAAATTCCTGGGCTTCAACGCGCCGGACGATGGCCTGGACGAATGGGACAATGAACTCGAGAAGGTTTTGCAGAACCAGGCCAGCACCTATGTCGAGTTCGACGAGGACGACGAGGGCTGCGTCTGGAACATCCGCGTCGACTGGCAGAACTACGACGAAGCCGTGCTCTGGAAAAACGTCAACCTCTGCAAGATGACCGCGCTTCGGCTGCGCTACGATCCCGGCACCAAGACCACCTCGTTCCTCGCCGAGTAGCGTTTGGCCGACACGGCCCGGAGGAGGGGGCGTCCCAGCCTTCCTCCGGCGCATTGCGGATGATGACGAATTCGTCCTTTGCAAGCGCAAGCGGCTTTGTTATACGCAGCCGCGCGCGAACGACTGGTTCGCCTTTTCCTCGGTAGCTCAGCGGTAGAGCATCCGACTGTTAATCGGATGGTCGCTGGTTCGAATCCAGCCCGGGGAGCCAAATTCTGCCGCAGATTCAATGATTTATGGCCGCGCCCTCATGTAGCGCGCGACGTCGTTGTCTTGCTCTCTGAGCCGCGCATCCATAGATTCTTGCCCGGAATCATCCTCAAGCAGATGTGTGCACGGGCGCCGTCACGCCATGCGGGTGGCGCCAAATCGACTCAATTGAAATCGAGCCTCGGGTTTGCCGGATCTCAACGGAGCTGATTCCCATGCCAGACATCCAGGTCGACCATATGGCCCCCTCGATTCTGCCGGCCGACATTCCCGAGCTCAGCGACGACGAATGCCTCGCCTGTCTGGCGCGTGCGGTCGAGACGCCCGATTCGGCGCGGCTGGACGAAGTCGCCGCTCTCATCGGCCGCCTCGCGGTGGCCATCGAATAATCCGTCCCGACCCTGATGCGGTAACATGCGGATGCCCTAGCTGCGCAGGCTAACGGCCGTGTTGCGTTTTGGCCGTGCATGCTCCAAAGATGCCGCGAATTTCGTCCGCGGCATCGTCCGCCTTGCAGGGTCCGCAAATGTCCGGTTTCTCGACCGCGCGCCTCAAAATGGTCGATGGCCAGGTGCGCACCAATGACGTCACCGATCGTCGTGTTCTCGATGCCATGCTCACGGTTCCACGCGAGGCCTTCGTGCCGGCCGACCGGCAGGCGCTGGCCTATCTCGATCTCGATCTCGACGTGAGCGAAGGCGCTGCCAAGCGGTTCCTGATCAAGCCGCAGCTGACCGGCAAGCTGCTCCAGGCCGCCGAGATCGGCGAGGGCGACAACGTGCTGGTGGTCGGTTGCGCCACGGGTTACCTCGCCGCGCTGACCGCCAAGCTGGCCGGCCAGGTCACCGCCACCGAATGCGATTCGGCTTTGGCCGCGAAAGCCAAGGCCGCCCTGAACCTTGCCAACGTCACCTGCAAGGCTGCGGCCTGCGCCGACGGCGATCCGTCCGCCGCTCCCTATGACGTGATCATCCTCAATGGCGCGACTGAGGTGACCCCGGAAGCGCTGCTCGGGCAGCTGAAGGAGGGCGGGCGTCTGGTGGGGGTGTCGGCCGAATCCAGGCCGCCGCGCGCCATAATCGTGACCCATACCCATGGTGAATTCGGCCATCGGGCCCTGTTCGACGCTGCCGCTCCGGTCCTTCCCGGGCTGGAGCGGGCGGCCGCCTTCGTCTTCTGACGCCCAAAACGCGATAAAATCCCGTTCTGAATCAGAAGTGTGGCCGGGATGCTGCACGTGAAGAGTTTCCACCGAGAACTACCCTCAGGTAGTTCCGTCGCGCTTGACCGCGTCTTATGTTGCGGCGGGGCAACGACTCCACTCGTAGACGGTAACCCAGCTCGCGGGCACGAGCCGGGCGTTAGAATGAACGGAATTTTTGGGATGCATGGGGTGAAGCTCTTCACCGGAGCTGCGGTTTCGGTCCTGCTGCTCGCGCTTGCCGGGCCGACGCCTGCCTTGGCGGACACGATCGAGTCCGCGCTGGTGCGCGCCTATCAGAACAATCCACAGCTCAACGCACAGCGCGCCCAGGTGCGCTCGACCGATGAAAACGTGCCGCAGGCGCTGTCGGGATATCGCCCGAAGGTCTCGCTGACGGCGAGCGGGGGCATTCAGTACTCGGACTTCAAAAGTGCCACCAACAGCGATCCGATTAACGGTAAGGGCTATCCCCGAAGCGTGGGACTGACTGCCACCCAGACGCTCTACAACGGCAACCAGACCGCCAACAGAACGCGCGCCGCGGAGAGTCAGGTTTCCGGCTCCCGCGAAGCGTTGCGCAGCCTCGATCAAACCGTGCTGCTCCAGGCCGCCACGACCTACATGGACTATCTGCGCGACGCGGCGACGCTCGAAGTCCAGCGCAGCAACGTGCGCGTGCTCGAGCAGACGCTCAAGCAGACCCGTGATCGCTTCAATGTCGGCGAGGTGACGCGCACCGACGTTGCGCAATCGGAAGCACAGCTGGCGGCTGGCAGGACGCAGGCCCTGACCGCGGAAGCAAATCTCACCACGACGCGCGCGAACTTCCGTCGCATCATCGGCAACGAGCCGACGAATCTGGCACCCGGCTCGCCGGTGGATCGCTTCCTGCCTGCGACGCTCGCTGCCGCGGTCGAGCTCGGCCTCGTCGAGCATCCGAACGTCACGGCCGCGATGTTCGGCATTGACGTCAATTTCTTGCAGGTCAAGGTTGCCGAGGGCGCTCTGCTGCCCACGGTCACCCTGCAGGCGGGCGTGACCCAGGCCTACGAACAATCTTTGATTCAGTACCGCTCGCTCAGCGCTTCCGCGCTCGCGCAGATCTCGGTGCCGATCTATCAGGGTGGTTCCGAATATTCGCTGATCCGCCAGTCCAAGGAAAACCTGGCGCAGCAACGTCTCAACCTCGAAAACACGCGGGATCAGACCCGCGCGACCGTCGTGCAGTGGTGGGGTTCGCTGCAGGCCGGCAAGGCGCAGGTGCAATCGGCGCAAGCGCAGGTGACGGCGTCCGAGATCGCGCTGAACGGCGTGCGTGAAGAGGCAAAGGCCGGTCAGCGCACCACGCTCGACGTGCTCAACGCGCAGCAAGCGCTGGTCAATGCGCGCGTCGCGCTCGTGACCGCGCAGCACGACCGTGTCGTCGCATCGTACAACGTCCTCGCCGCCGTCGGCCGTCTGGCGCCGCAGGTCCTCGGCCTTGGGACGACGGTTTATGATCCTAGCGTTCACTACCATCAGGTCCGCGATAGCTGGGCCGGCGTGCGTACGCCTGACGGGCGCTGATTCCCGTACTCGTCCGGTCGGCCTCGTGAATTGCCGAGGCCGACCGGCGCTTTGCTTGCAATCACCAAAATCCCTGACATAGCCTTTCCAAGACGATGCGGGTCGATTCGCCTCGCAGTGATGCCGTATGCGTAAAGCTTGAGTGCCGGGGGCAGGGGCGCACCGCTGCACGTTGAGCCGTGATCTGGGGACAAGTCGGGCTGCCGCGACGAAAATGTCGGGCCACCCATCCGGAACCGGCCAATCCTGTCGTGCTTGGTGTAAAACAACGCATGCGAGGGCGTTGATGATGTGGAGTCGGAGATGACGCAGCCTGCAAAGGTCACAGAACCCTCGATGGAGGAGATTCTGGCCTCGATCCGGCGCATCATTGCCGACGATGAGGCCAAGCCGCCGCCGGCTGAGGCTGCAAAGCCGGCGCCAGCTCCTGCAGCGCCCGCACCCAAGCCGCAGGCGATGAACGACATTCCGCCCTCCAAGGTTGCCCCTGCCAAGCCTGCCGCTGAAAAGCCCGCGCCACCCCCTGCCGCAAAGCCAGCACCGGCCCCACCGCCTGCACCTGCGGCGGATGCATCCAATAACCAGGACGATATCGACGCGCTGCTGGCGGGGCTCGATGCGGCAACACCTGCGCCGGAGGTCCGCGAGCCTGAGCCGGAGCCCGAGCCTGAGCCCGACGTGCTCGAATTGACCGACGAGATGGCGATGGACCCGACGCCGCCTCCGCCGCCGCCGAGCTTCCGCAAGGTCGAGCCGCGCGACGACCTCGAATTCGCCGAATCGCCGCCGCCGCGTCCGACCCCGCCGCCGTCCTACGCGCCGGTGGACTTCGATGCCCCGCCGCTGCCGCCGCAGCAGCCCATGCTCGCGCAGTCGACGGTCTCGGCGGTCGAATCCGCCTTCAACTCCCTGGCCCATACGGTGCTCAGCAGCAATGCACGGACGCTGGAGGATCTGGTCAAGGAGATGCTGCGTCCGATGCTGAAATCCTGGCTCGACGACAATTTGCCGGGGCTCGTTGAACGCATCGTGAAGGCCGAAATCGAGCGGGTCTCGCGCGGTGGCCGCTGAGACGGTCGTGCGGCCCCGATAAAGCCCTGCTCCTGTGGCATATTCGGTCTGCGGACCGGGCTGGAAAGCCTTTGCCGCTGAGCTTCCCGTTGACTTGACCCGCACACGCGGCTTTCTAACAGCCCCATGATCGAGAAAAATTACCAGCCCGCCGATATCGAAGCCCGCATGTCCGTGGTGTGGGAGGACAGCCTTGCCTTCAAGGCCGGCCGCCCCGACCGCCGCGACGCCGTGCCCTTTACCATCGTGATCCCGCCGCCGAACGTGACGGGCTCGCTGCACATGGGCCACGCCCTCAACAACACGCTGCAGGACATCCTGTGCCGGTTCGAGCGCATGCGCGGCCGCGACGTGCTGTGGCAGCCCGGCACGGACCATGCCGGCATCGCCACCCAGATGGTGGTCGAGCGGCAACTGATGGAGCGCCAGCAGCCCGGCCGCCGCGAGATGGGCCGCGAGAAATTCCTGGAGCGGGTCTGGCAGTGGAAGGCCGAGAGCGGCGACACCATCATCAACCAGCTCAAGCGGCTCGGCGCCTCCTGCGACTGGTCGCGCGAACGCTTCACCATGGACGAGGGCCTGTCGAAGGCCGTCATCAAGGTGTTCGTCGAGCTGCACCGCGACGGCCTGATCTACAAGGACAAGCGGCTGGTGAACTGGGACACCAAGCTGCTGACCGCGATCTCCGATCTCGAAGTGCAGCAGACCGAGGTGAAGGGCCATCTCTGGTATCTGCGCTATCCGATCGAGGGCAAGACATTCAGCCCTGAGGATCCCTCGAGCTTCATCGTCGTCGCCACCACGCGCCCCGAGACCATGCTCGGCGATACCGGCGTTGCCGTGCATCCCGAGGACGAGCGCTACCTGAAGCTGGTCGGCAAGAACGTGATCCTGCCGCTGGTCGGCCGCAAGATCGCGATCGTCGCCGACGATTATTCCGATCCCGAGAAGGGCTCGGGCGCGGTCAAGGTGACGCCGGCGCACGACTTCAACGACTTCGAGGTCGGCAATCGCCACGGCCTGCGCCGGATCAGCGTGATCGACAGGGAAGGCTGTCTCGATCTCGTCGACAACGAGGATTATCTGCGCGACCTGCCGGAAGGCGCCGGACAATTCGCCGAGGAATTCCACAAGGTCGACCGCTTCGCCGCGCGCAAGCGCATCGTCGAGCGGCTGGAATCGTTCGGCTTCGTCGAGCGGATCGAGCCGCACACCCACATGGTCCCGCACGGCGATCGCTCCAACAGCGTGATCGAGCCGTATTTGACTGACCAGTGGTACGTCGACGCCAAGACGCTGGCAAAGCCCGCGATCGCGGCGGTGCGTTCGGGCGAGACGTCGTTCGTGCCGAAAAACTGGGAAAAGACCTATTTCGAGTGGATGGAGAACATCCAGCCCTGGTGCATCTCGCGCCAGCTCTGGTGGGGCCATCAGATCCCGGCCTGGTACGGCCCCGATGGCAAGGTGTTCGTCGCCGAGACCGAGGAGGAGGCCGTCAGCCACGCGCTCGGCTACTACGTCGAGCAGGAAGTCATCACGGCCGAGCAGGGCCGCGAGATGGCGCTCGAGCGCAACAAGCGCGAGGGCTTCATCACGCGCGACGAGGACGTGCTCGACACCTGGTTCTCCTCGGCGCTGTGGCCGTTCTCGACGCTCGGCTGGCCCGAGGATGCGCCCGAGGTGCAGCGCTATTACCCGACCAATGCGCTGGTGACCGGCTTCGACATCATCTTCTTCTGGGTCGCCCGCATGATGATGATGGGCCTGCACTTCATGAAGGAGGTGCCGTTCTCGACCATCTACATCCACGCCCTCGTCCGCGACGAGAAGGGCGCCAAGATGTCGAAGTCGAAGGGCAACGTCATCGATCCGCTCAACTTGATCGACGAATACGGCGCCGACGCGCTGCGCTTCACGCTGGCCGCGATGGCGGCGCAGGGCCGCGACATCAAGCTCGCGACCAGCCGCGTCGAAGGCTACCGCAATTTCGCGACCAAGCTCTGGAATGCTTCGCGGTTCGCCGAGATGAACCATTGCGCCGTGCCCGAGGGTTTCGAGCCGGCGAAGGCCAAGGAGACGCTGAACCGCTGGATCGCGCATGAGAGCGCGCACACCACGCGTGAGGTGACCGAGGCGATCGAGGCCTATCGCTTCAACGATGCCGCCGGCGCGATCTATCGCTTCGTCTGGAACGTCTATTGCGACTGGTATGTCGAGCTCGCCAAGCCCGTGCTGCTGGGCCCCGACAGCCCCGCCAAGGACGAGACCCGCGCCATGGTCGCCTGGGCGCGCGACGAGATCCTGAAGCTGCTGCACCCCTTCATGCCTTTCATCACAGAAGAGCTGTGGGAGGTGACGGCCAAGCGCGACGGTCTGCTCGCATTGGCGCAATGGCCGCTGAAGCCGGCCGAGCCGACCCCGGAGCAGCTCGCAATCCTCGCCGCAGCGGCCGGACCGACCGAACCGCTGATGTCGCCGATGCTGGTCATGCCGATCTTCGACCACGCGGACTTCACCGATCCCAAGGCGGAAGCCGAGATCGGCTGGGTGATCGACCTGATCACGCAGATCCGTTCGGTGCGTGCCGAGATGAACATTCCGCCGGCGACGCTGACGGCGCTGGTGCTCGTCGGCGCTTCCGCCGAAACCAGGGAGCGCGCGCCGCGCTGGACCGACGTCATCAAGCGCATGGCGCGGCTGTCGGACATCTCCTTCGCCGATCGCGCGCCCGACGGAGCGGTTCAGCTGCTCGTCCGCGGCGAGGTGGCCGCGCTGCCGCTCAAGGGCGTGATCGACGTCGCCGCCGAGCGCACGCGTCTCGACAAGGAGATCGGCAAGGCCGACGCCGACATCAAGCGCGCCGAGTCCAAGCTCGCGAACGAAAAATTCGTCGCCAACGCGGCCGAGGAGGTCGTCGAGGAGGAGCGCGAAAAGCGCGAGACCGCGCTGGCGCGCAAGGCCAAGCTGCTCGAGGCGCTGGAGCGGCTGAAGCAGGCGTCCTGAGAACGCTATTTCGGGAACGGCTTGCTCAAAAACTTCGAGCCCCTGACGCCATAGCGCCAGGGCAGCTCGACGGCCTTGGTGATGCCGATCCGGATGCCGGCAACCACCTCCAACTCCTCGGTCCTCGCATGCAGCGCGATCGGAGACCGGTCCAGCGGCAGCGTGTTGTGCGCGATGGTGATGCCGAGCGCCTCGGTCAGCTTGCCCGGACCCGAGCACAGCGCGTGCGCATCCTGGAGGTGACGCCGGCGGCGCATGACGGCGATCCCGTGCGTCGGCTCCAGCGCGCGGATCAGCACGGCGCTGGCCGAGCCTTCCTCCTCGCAGACGAAGTTCACGCACCAGTGGATGCCGTAGGAGCGATAGACATAGGCATAGCCGGGCGGGCCGAACATCACCTGGTTCCGCGGCGTCGGCCCGTTGTAGGAGTGCGCCGCCGGCTCGGTATGATGATAGGCCTCGACCTCGACAATGAGGCCGCCGACGCCGTCGACCAGCATGGTGGCACCGATCAGGTCCCGGGCGACCTCGCGGACGTCGCGGTTGAAAAAGGCCCGCTTCAGAACCTTGCCGAGCCGCGGTGTGGAAGTCTTCGATACTGGAGCCATTCGAGGTGAGAATCGCCTGAGAACAGAGCAAGATATTGCCCATATCTGCCATGTTCCCTGAAGCGGCGCGAGCCGGGTTGCGATGCGTGGCGAGACCGACTAGGTAGGACCTGAACAGACCGGACACCCCATGGTCGTTATTGTCGATACCATCACGAACCCGCTGCGCCCGCGCCACCCCGAAAAGGTGAATCGCCCTGACTCCGCTTCGCCGCCGAAGCCGGACTGGATCCGCGTGCGCGCGCCCAATACCCGCGGCTACGGCGAGACCCGCAACATCGTGCGCGCCAACGGCCTGCACACGGTGTGCGAGGAAGCGGGCTGCCCGAACATCGGCGAGTGCTGGGACAAAAAGCACGCCACCTTCATGATCATGGGTGACACCTGCACCCGCGCCTGCGCCTTCTGCAACGTCAAGACCGGCCTGCCCAATGCGCTGGATGCAGCCGAGCCTGAGAACGTCGCCGAGGCGACCGCCAAGCTCGGCCTTGCCCATGTCGTCATCACCTCCGTGGACCGCGACGATCTCGCTGACGGCGGCGCCGAGCATTTTGCCCAGACCATCCGCGCGATCCGGGCGGCGTGCCCCTCGACCACGATCGAGATCCTGACGCCGGACTTCCTGCGCAAGGAGGGGGCGCTCGAGGTGGTCGTTGCCGCCAAGCCCGACGTCTTCAACCACAATCTCGAGACCGTGCCGTCGCGCTATCTCACGGTGCGGCCGGGCGCGCGCTATTTCCATTCGATCCGGCTGTTGCAGCGGGTCAAGGAGCTCGATCCCACCATCTTCACCAAGTCCGGCATCATGGTCGGCCTCGGCGAGGAGCGCCACGAGGTGCAGCAGGTGATGGACGATCTGCGCTCCGCCGAGGTCGATTTCCTGACCATCGGCCAGTACCTGCAGCCGACCCGCAAGCACCACGCCGTGATGCGCTACGTGCCGCCGGACGAGTTCGCCTCTTACGAGAAGGTCGCCTACACCAAGGGCTTCCTGATGGTGTCGGCGAGCCCGCTCACCCGCTCGTCGCATCATGCCGGCGAGGATTTTGCGAGACTGAGGGCCGCGCGGGCCGCAACCGCCCGCTGAACCGCCATGCCCAAATTTTCGAGCAAGCGCCGTGTCAATCACAGCGCCTCCGAGATGTTCGATCTGGTCGCCGACGTCGAGCGCTACCCGGAATTCGTGCCGCTCTGCAGCGCGCTGAAGGTGCGCCAGCGCATGGCCAAGCCTGATGGCACCGAGGTGCTGGTCGCCGACATGACGGTCTCGTTCAAGCTGGTCAAGGAATCCTTCACCAGCCGCGTGAGCCTCGACCGCGCCAATCAGAAGATCCTGGTCGAATATCTCCAAGGTCCTTTCAGCAACCTGGAAAACCGCTGGACGTTCGAGCCCAAAGGTGAGGGCGTTTGCGACGTCGGTTTCTTCCTGTCTTACGAATTCAAGAGCCGCATGCTGGCGCTGCTGATGGGCTCGATGTTCGACGCCGCCTTCGCGCGGTTTTCGAGCGCGTTCGAAAAGCGCGCGGATGCGATCTACGGCCGGCCGAAGCTGGCGTCGTCGTAGGTAACTCTCGTGTCCCGGACGCGCTGCAACGCCCTCGGCGTTGCTGCGCAGAGCCCGGGACCCACGCCGCCCGAACGCCTCGGAGAGATGGGCCCCGGCTCTGCAGCGCACCGCTGAAGCTGCGCTGCGTCCGGGGCACGAGAGCCATCCTCAATCCACCGCCTTCACCACATCAGGCGGCTGCGAGGCGTAGTACGCCGCGGCCTGCTCGATCTCCTGCGGCGTCATTCCGCGGGCGATGTTGCGCATCTGCTGGCTGATGTCGTTGCGCCGTTCACCGGAGGCGAAGGCGTGAAGCTGCGCCTTCATGTAGGCTTCGGACTGTCCCTCTAGCCACGGGCTGCCGGTCTTGTTGTCGAGGCTGCCATGGCAGG
>NZ_AJQF01000045.1:0-35122 GCF_000261705.1 Bradyrhizobium genomosp. III
CGGCGCGCCGTAGATGACGATGTTGGGTTTCGGCAGTTGCGGCGTCGGATGATAGGCTGGAAGCCGCGGCAGATAGGCGTAATAGTTGGAGAGATCGGCGATCTCCTGGTCGGTCAGGTTGATCGCGAACGGCGACATCACGGCATTGGCGCGCGCACCGGAGCGGAAATCGTGCAGCTCCTTGTAGATCACGGCCGCATACTGGCCGGCGAGATTGGGCGAGTCCGCGCGGCTGACGCCGGTGGGGCCATGACAGATCGCGCAGCGCTGCGCCAGCGTCGCGCCGCGCCCGATCGCCTCCTGGCTCGGACGTGACAACGTGTTCGAGGTCAGCACGACCTCGGACAGGCGTTTTGCCTGCTCGGGCGCCGTGACGCTGGCCGCACGCTGCGGTACGCCGGCGGCGCTGCAGATCGCATCCCAGACGCCGGCGAACTGAACCCAGGGCTGTGCGAAAGGCAGCACAATGAAGCCGGCAATCGCGGTGACGACGAGGATCGCGGCGGTGATGCCGACGCCAGTCCTGAAATGGCTGTTGCGGAGAGTAAAGAGGTCGCGCGTGCTCATCACTGCGCTCCCACATAGACGGCCGGCACCGAGGTGCCCGAACTCAGCGCCAGATTCAGGATCGGATAGCCGTAATTGGTGAGGGTGAGGCCGATCATCAGTGCCACCCATAGCGCGTGGGTGTTGAGTGCGACCGGCACCGTCTTTGGTTCATGCACGGCGAGCGCGAAGCGATAGGGCCCGGCGTCGATTTGAGGCGCGCGCATGCCACGCGCCAGGATGACGATGAACATGATGCCCGAGGCCAGCAGGATGAAGCCGCCGATCGCCGACAGGGTGACGGAGAATGCCTGCGGTGCGATCGCGGGATCGCCGAAGTCGAAATAGGCCATGCGGCGCGGCATCCCCAGAATGCCGACCCAGTGCCACGGGAACGTCGTCACGATCATGCCGATGAACCACAGCCAGAGCTGGGTGCGGATCAGGCGGATATCGATCAACTCGCGCCCGGTCAGATGCGGCCACAGATCATAGGCGATCGCGAAGTACATGATCACGATGGCGCCGCCGAAGATCAGGTGGAAATGCCCGGTGATCCACTGCGTGTTGTGGATCGAGGCATCGAGCTGATAGCTCATGTTGATGAGGCCGCCGGCGCCGCCGAAGCCGAGCATGACGAAGGAGAACGCCAGCGCCAGCATCATCGGATTGTCCCAGGGCAGGGCCCCGATCCAGCCGAACATGCCGCGGCCGCCGCGCAGGCGCGCCGCGATCTCGACCGAGGCGCAGATCGTGAACACGGTCAGCAGCGTCGGCAGCGCGACCAGCGCCGTGAAGGCGGAATGGATGAACTTGAAGCCGGCGCCTACTTGCGGATCGGCAAAGGTGTGGTGCATGCCGATCGGCATCGCCACCACCAGGAACAGGATGAAGGAGATCCGCGCCATCGAGTCGGAATAGACGCGACCGCCGATCGCGCGCGGCACGATGGTGTAATAGGCGATGTAGGTCGGCATCAGCCAGAAATAGACGATGGCGTGCAGTGTCCATGAGAAGAAGATGCGCGCCAGGCCGGCATCGATGGTGGCCTTGAGGCCTGCCGCAACCGGAATGATCTGGAGCAGCAGCTCGAGCGCGGCGCCGACCGCGGTCCAAGCCCACAAATACGAGCCCGCGACATTGGCGAACATGGCGAGCGGCACCGGCGCGCCGGGATTGGCCTTGCGCCAGACGCGCAAGTTAATCGACATCAGCGCGACCCAGATCCACGAGCCGACCACGACCAGCACGACGCCGAGGTAATAGAAGACGTTGCCGATCAGCGGCGGATAGAAGGTGTAGAGCACCGAGGCACGCCCCAGCGCGATCGGGATCACCGCCATGATGCTGCCGGCGACGATCAACCAGAATCCTGCCCAGGCCCAGCGCACGCCGACCAGGCGCTGCTGCAG
The DNA here is from genome assembly GCF_000261705.1 of Bradyrhizobium genomosp. III. NCBI lineage: Bacteria > Pseudomonadati > Pseudomonadota > Alphaproteobacteria > Hyphomicrobiales > Nitrobacteraceae > Bradyrhizobium > Bradyrhizobium genomosp. III. The sequence continues at coordinate 1,959 of NZ_AJQF01000045.1, forward strand.
CGCGGACTCGCTGATGGCGTAGCCGAATGCCATCGCCACCAGGGTCGGGAAGACGTAGCCCATCACCGTGCCGTGGGCGGTCAGCGAGCGGTAATAGAGCTCGGGGTTGGAGAGCCAGGTGCCGATCGGGCTGCGGATGAACATCTGCCAGGCGCCGAGCGTGAGCGCGATGCCGAATACGGCGAAGGCCAGCCAGAAATGGGCGAGGATGAGCTTCCTATTGACCAACACAGCTCAGCCTCCCGCCACCCTTCGCGCGATCGGCGAATTCGGTCTTGTCGATCACCTTGACCTTGCCCCACATGCCCTCGTGGCCAAAGCTGCAAAACTCCTGGCAGGGCATCAGATAGTCGCCGGTTTTCGCGAAGCGCATCAGCTGCTCGGAGATGTAGCCCGGCACCAGCATGGTGTTGACGTTGGTCCCCTGAATGAGGATGCCGTGGACGACGTCGGCGCTGGTGGCCCGCAGCGTGATCGGCGTATCCGCGGGCACCACGATGCAGGCAGGCGTGAAGGAATATTGCTGGCCGATTGCACGCACCGTGACGTTGCCGTTGGCCTCCAGCACGCTGCCGAGATTGCTCTCGACGAATTCGCCGGACAGATGCAGGCGCGAGGGATCGGTGATCTCGACGCGCGGCTGCGGCATGGTCGCGCGATGGATGCCGGCGAAAGCCGCCAGCAGCGCCATCATCACGATGATGATCACGGCGATGGTCGCCCAGCGCCGCTCGACGCGGGCCGCGACCTCGGCGCTGTCGTGATGAGTTTCCTCTGCGCTCATTGCAGCGATCCGCGGGGCAGGAAGACGAACAGATAGAAGGCGAGCCACATCGCGACCACGCAGGCGGTGGCGATGCCGGCGAGCACGATCGCGCCGGACGGGCCTTGCGCGACGACCTCCTCGACGGCCTGGTCGGCGCTAGCAGGGCTGGTCGGCGGATCGGAGTTGATCATGTGATTCTCAATTCAGCGGTGCGGAGCGCAGCTCGTTGGCCTCGCGCGCCGAGACCGGCGTGCCGCGATTACCCCAGGCGGTGCGGATGTAGGAGACGACGGCGGCGATCTCGTTGTCGGACAGGAGGCCAGCGAAAGGCGGCATGCCGTAGGGCATCGGGTTGCCCTTGGTGCCCGGTGGATAGCCGCCATTGAGCACCATGCGGATCGGATTGACCGCCGACTGCATCTCGATCGACTGGTTGTTGGCGAGCGGCGGCCAGTGCGGCGGCTTGCCTTCGCCCTGCGTGCCATGACAGCTCGCGCACTGCTTGTCGTAGACGGTCTTGCCGAGGCTGATCAGCAGGCTGCTCTCGGTGGTCGGCAGCGTCGAGCTTGCCGGCGGCGGCGGCGAGGGCTCCGCGATGCCCTTGAGGTACACCGCCATCGCCTTGGTGTCCTCGTCGTTGAGATATTGCAGGCTGTTGTGCACGACCTCGGCCATCGGGCCGTAGACCACGCCGCGCATGGAAACGCCGGTCTGCAGCAGGTCGGTGATGTCCTTGATGCTCCAGTCGCCGAGGCCGGCCTCGCGGTTTGAGGTGAGCGAGGGCGCGTACCAGTTCTGCATCGGGATCAGGCCGCCCTTGAAGGCATCCGATTGCGAGGTGCCGCCGAGCGCGTTGATCGGCGAATGGCACATGCCGCAATGGCCGAGGCCTTCGACCAGATAGGCGCCGCGATTCCATTCCGCTGATTTCTTCGGATCGGGCTTGAACTCGCCTTCGCTGAAGAACAGCGTGCGCCAGCCGAGGATGAGCTGGCGGTTGTCGTAGGGAAAGCGCAGCTCATGCGGCTTGTTCTTCTGGTTCACCGGCGCGATCGAGCGCAAATACGCGAAGATCGCATCGCTGTCGGCGCGCGTGACCTTGGTGTAGGACGCGAACGGCATGGCCGGATAGATCAACCCGCCGTCCGGGAAACGGCCGCTGTGCATGGTCTTGTAGAAGTCGTCGGCGCTCCACTTGCCGATCCCGGTATCCGGGTCCGGCGTGATGTTGGAGGTGTAGAGCGTGCCGAACGGCGTCGGCATGGCGCGGCCGCCGGCGAACAGGCGGCCCTCCGGCGCGGTATGACAGGCCGTGCAATCGCCGGCACGGGCGAGATATTCGCCGCGGGCGATGATGTCGCTGCTCTTGTCTTGAGCCTTGTCTTGCGCCTGCGCGGCCGTGGTGAGCGCGGCGAGGGCCAGGAGCTTGATCGATATGAGTGCGGTCGACAGTTTCGAGCCCATCATCCGCCTCGTCAGTTGGGCGGGCTGCCGCAGCCGAAAGGCAGCGCGTAGCTGCCTTTCGGCACGGGAGCCGGGTTCGTGGGCGCCGGTCGTGTCGCGAGCCAGGCCGCGACCGCGGTGACGTCGGCCTCGGTCAGATGGCCTGCGACTTGCTGCATGCAGTCTGGCGATTTCGCCGTGCGAGTGCCGTAGCGCCAGGCGCCGAGCTGGGCGCTGATGTAATTGGCGCGCAGGCCGAGCAGGCCGGGGATGCCGGGTTGCATGCCTGCGAGTCCCGGGCCATGGCAGCTTACGCAGGCCGGAATATTGCGGCTGGCATCGCCGCTGGTGGCGAGCAGCTCGCCCTGTGCCAGCACGTCCTTGCTGACCTCGCTCGGCGCCGGCTGCGGCAGCGGCGGATGTTCGCCGGCAAAATATTCCGCCATCGCCTCCAGATACGGATCAGGCAGAAACTCCAGCAGATAGTTCATGGGCGGATATTTGCGGCGGCCGCTGCGGAAGGCGAGCAGTTGATTGTAGAGATAGCCGGCGGGCTTGCCGGCAAGCCGCGGGAAATAGACGTCGCTGGTGCCTTCGCCCTTGTTGCCGTGACAGGGCGTGCAGGCCTCGACCCGCGCCGCCATCGTATCCGGCGGCTGGTTGGCCGTTTGTGCGGCCGCACCGTCAATGGTGGCCAAGGTGATAGTCACGGCGACCGAGGCCGCGGCGCGAGCGAACAATTTCGTCGCCCTCCAAAATGCTGGTCCGGTTGATTCCGGATCACAACGTAGAGCGGCATTATTGCGCCAATATTTTCTCGCGCAAGATCGGAGACGCGTGATGACGTTTGGTCGCGCCGTCTGCATTCGCGATTCCGATCGAATTGGACGAACTTGCGTGCTTTTTTCGAAAACTGAACATAACGCTGCGGTCTCGCGACAGTTCCTGCCCGAGTCCTGCATTGGTCATGTCGCCCTCAGATGTCAGAGGGCGCAGGGAAGGCCGGGTGCTGGCTGGCACCCGCGGTCCACTGTGCGAATCCTGCGTGACAAGAAGCTGCACAGCGGCATACAGGTGTAGCCAGGACAAGCCGGCCTTCCCTGCGCAGTGGTTTGACGGCTTATGCCGAGCTCTCCCCGGGGAGCGATGCACTATTGCCCCCGTCGCCTCACGAATAGCTGACGCGCGCACCCGGTCGGGCAACACGCATCACCGCAAGACTTGACGCACAGACCCCGGGCGTCAGGACGACACGGTTTTGCCGTACGCATGTCACACCGGTCGTGTGCGCAACAGGCCTGTCGCTCACGGTTGCCCGCCCTGCAATGCCTCTCGCGCCGATGTGACTAGCGTCCACCGCAGCTCACCCCACGTTTCGTGACGATCGCGATACGCCCCTCTGACCGGGGTGAGGTGGCGGGATAATGCGACAAAGCCGAAATTCTGTAAAGGCGAATATTTTCGCCTGCGCGCCTTGCCCTACCGCTAGCGTGTTTTGCCCGTCGGGCAACGCAAGGACTTGTAGGTGCGGCAGGGTGGGTTGGGTTAGCCGAAGGCGTAATCCACCACGTCTGCCGCGGAGGCATGAGAAGAGGTGGATTGCGCTTCGCTAATCCACCCTACGACGGGTTTGGTGCCGTGTTCCGCTTCGATCTGCACCGCGATCATGTCGCGCCATCGCGATTCCTCAACGTGCTGTTCGGGCCGAAGCTGGAACGAAACTAATTCCAAGCAGCGCGCTGTTTGTCCCAGCGCAACCAGATTCCCGGTGCGCGCGGCGAGCTTCGCGCGAGATCGCGACGGCGTGCAGCGTCGCCCGCTGGAAAAAGTGGGGCTGGAGTGGGAAGTAGGATCATGAGTCCGTCGTTGGGGCGAGGGCGTTCGTGGCGCGCAGGCAGAACGCAAGGCACGGTGCTGCTGTGCTGGACGGCATCTGCCTTGCTGCTGCCGGCCCTCGCCGGAGAGGCTTGCCTGGCGCAATCGGCGGCCCCGGGCGCGTCGGTCCAGCTCGATCTGTCGTGGTGGAGGCACCGAAGAGCGCGGCGAAGCCCGCGGCGGCATCTCGCGAGAGGGTCGCGGCGCGGCGCGGCGCCGCCAAGCCGCAACCTCGCAGAGGTGACAATCCCGGCGACGAGGTTGCAGGGCATGCTGCCCCGCCCGCATCGGTGCAGGAGCGCTTCGAGGCGCTCGCGGGCGGCGTCGCGCTGGCCCGGCGCGAGGATCTCTCGCCCACGGGAAATCCAACCGTGTCGCGTGCCCTCAGCGGCGTTCCCGTTGTCGTGGTGCAGAACTTCTTCGGCGGCAACGACCAGCCGCGTATCCAGATCCGTGGCTCCGGTCTGCAGCAGAATCCGGTCGAGCGCGGGCTGCTGGTGCTTCAGAACGGCCTGCCCATCAACCGGGCGGACGGCTCCTACATCGTCGGCTTCGCCAACCCGCAACAGGCGGAGGCCATCGAGGTCTATCGCGGCTACATCGCCAACCGCCTCGGCGCCACCGTGCTCGGCGGTGCGCTGAATTTCGTATCGCCGACGGGATCGTCCTCGCTGGGCACGCAGGTCGCCATCAGCGGCGGCAGCTTCGGCCAGATCAATGCCAGCGCGCAGACCGGCGGCAGGAAAGACAATGTGGACGCGCTGGTGCAGGCCGATTTCAGCCGTCGCGACGGCTTTCGCGACTACAACAGCTCCGAGCGCAGCAGTTTCAATGCCAATGTCGGCGCCGTGCTGTCCGAGAACGTCAGCACGCGCTTCTTCATCGGCTACACCGATCTCGGCTTCGATGTGGCGGGACCGCTGACCAAGAGCGCAATGCAGGCCAATCCGCGGCAGGTGTTTGCCGGGCCGACCTTCATCCCGCCGTCGACCTCGATCAATCCGGGGCCGAACGTCGTGCGTGACCGGCCGCGCCGCGAGGCCGAGCAGTTCGTGGCGGGCTCGCGGACCACCGCGACGTTCGACGCGCATCTGTTCGACGTCGCGCTCGGCTATACCCACACCGACGACATGTTCCGCTTTCCGATCTCCTCAGGCGTTCGCGCCACGCGGGGTGACGATGCGACCGGCGTCTTCCGCTACGCCTACAAGCCCGACAGCGCGGCGGCGTTACCGCTGCTCGAAACGACCGCGCAATATTCGGTGGGATCGGCGGATCGGGAGAATTTCATCAACCAGGCCGGGCAGACCGGCGCCAAGTTCGGCGAGAGCCGGCTCGATGCCACCACGCTGGCGCTGCATACCGGCCTCAATCTGCCGGTCTGGGACCGGATCACCGTCTCGCCGGCGATCGCCTATGGCTACGCCACGCGCGACAATGACGACGTCTACCGGAGTGCGACGCGGCCGACGATTGCCTACAATCCGGCAAGTCCGACGATGCTGCTGCCGAACGGCGCGGTGCCGACGCAGAGCTCGAGCTATGCACGCAGCTATTCGGCGTGGAGCCCCAGCCTCGGCGTGACCTTCCGCCCCGTGGCCGGCCAAACCATCTTTGCCGCGGTCAGCCGCAGCTTCGAGCCGCCCTCGCATGACGATCTGCTCGCGACGGTCAACGGGACGCCGAACAGCAGTGCCGGGCGGCCGACGCCGGGCAATCCGGGCCTCGTCGCAGCGGCATTCGCGACGCCCGATCTGAAGGCCCAGACCGCCACCACCGTTGAGGGCGGCTGGCGCGGCCGCGCGGGCATCCTGTCGTGGGACGCGGTCAGCTACTATTCCTGGGTCGACAACGAGCTCTTGAGCCTGCGCGACTCCACCGGCGCGTTGATGGCGGCGTTCAATGCCGACCGCACCACGCATCTCGGCGTCGAGTTCGGCCTCGGCGTCAGGATCACGCCGCGGCTGACCGGCCGCATCGCCTACACCTACCAGGACTTCCGCTTCGACAACGACCAACTGCGCGGCAACAACCGCCTGGCCGGCGCGCCGCCGCATCTCGTCAACGCGGTCCTGCAATATCAGGCGACCGACGCCTGGAAGCTGGAAGGCGCGGTGCGCTGGAGCCCGGGCCACATGCCGGTCGACAACATGAACACGCTGTTTGCCGATCCGTTCGTGGTCGCCGATCTGCGCACCGAGTACCGGATCAGCGAGCGCTTCGCGGTGTTCGGCGAGATCACCAATCTGTTCAACGCGACCTATGCCGCGTCGACCCTGATCGTCGATCAGGCGCGGCCGGACCAGGCCGCGTTCATCCCCGGCGACGGACGCGGCTATTACGGCGGCATCCGGGCGCGGTTCTAACTTGCAAAGGAGACACCCATGATTGATGCCATCGGTCGAACTGCCGGGCGCTGATCTCGACGTGGCGAAGATGCCGGGCCATTGGCTGCTGGCCCGGCTAGGCAAGCGCGTGCTGCGTCCCGGCGGGCTTGGACTGACGCGCGCGCTGCTGCACGGGCTGGTGATCGGCGCCGAAGATGATGTCGTCGAGTTTGCGCCGGGGCTCGGCGTCACCGCACGCCTGATCCTGGAGCGAGGCCCGCGGCGCTATGTCGGCGTCGAGCGCGATGCGCAGGCTGCCGCGTGGACGAGCCGGCAGCTTCCGGCGAAGGGAAACGTCTCGGTCGTCGTCGGGACCGCCGATCAGACGACCCTGCCGGCCGGCTCTGCATCGATCGTGATCGGCGAGGCGATGCTGAGCATGCAGACCCAGGAGCAGAAGCGCCGCATCGCGGCGGAGGCGTTCCGGCTGCTTCGCCCCGGCGGGCGTTACGGCATCCACGAGCTCGCCGTGACGCCGGACGACATGCCGTTCGGCCAAAGGCAGGAGATCGATCGCGCGCTCTCCGGAGCCATCCATGTCGGGGCACGTCCGTTGTCCGGCGAAGGATGGAGAGGGCTGCTGGAGAGCGTCGGCTTTCAGATCGAGGCGGTCGAGTTCGCGCCGATGCATCTGCTCCGACCCCGGCGCCTGGTGCAGGACGAGGGCCTGGTGGGCGCGTTGCGGCTCGCCAGGAACCTGCTGCTGGATCGGGCGGCGCGGCGCCGGGTGCTGGCAATGCGGCGGGTGTTCGAGCAGCATCGCGCCAATCTGGCTGCGATCCGTGTGATTGCGCGCAAGGTGTAAGCGGGGGTGCTCAGCCCCGCGGCGACCGTGGCGTCCGGCGTTTGGCCACATGTCGGCGCGGCGAGCGTGTCACGCGCGGGCGCAAGCGGGTGACTGCGGCGGCGCGTTTCGGCTTGGCGGCAACTTGCGGGCCGCGGGCCAGATCCATCAGCATGCGCAACGCCTCGACCACCGAACGGGCGCGGACCGCGCTGCGGCCGATCGCGCCGAAGCGATGCTCGCGGTGGATGATGCGGCCGTCGCGCGCGGCGACGGCGAAATGCACGAGACCGACCGGCTTGCCGGGCGTCGCGCCGCCGGGACCGGCAATGCCGGTGATGGCGACGGCGAGATCGACGCCCGCACGCTCCAGCGCGCCGACCGCCATCGCGGTCGCAGTCTCCTTGCTGACGGCGCCGAAGTTCGTGAGCGTGCCGGCTTCGACGCCGAGCATCGCGCGCTTGGCGTCGTTGGAATAGGTGACGAAGCCGCGGTCGATCACATCGGAGGAGCCGGGGATATCGGTCAGCGCGCCGGCGACGAGGCCGCCGGTGCAGGATTCAGCGGTCGCGATCGTCAGCTTGCGCATCCGGCACAGGTCGAGCAGCGAGCGGGAGAGGGCGCGTGCGTCGCTGCCGCCCATGGCCTAGACGCTCCAGGGAAGACGGATGGTGGCGCTCGCGGTGGCCGCGATGCCTTCCTCACGGCCGGTGAAGCCGAGCCGCTCGCTGGTGGTCGCCTTCACCGCGACGCGCGAGATGTCGACGCCGGAAATCTCGGCGATGCGCGCGCGCATGGTGTCGCGCAGCGGGCCGATCTTCGGCCGCTCGCAAATCATGGTCACCTCGAGATTGGCAACGCGGCCACCGCGCTGGGTGACGCGTTCGATGGCGTATTTCAGGAACTGGTCGGAAGAGGCGCCCTTCCACTTCGCATCGCTCGGCGGAAAGTGCGAGCCGATGTCGCCGTCGGCGAGCGCGCCGAGGATGGCATCGACCAGCGCATGCAGGCCGACGTCGCCGTCGGAATGGGCGAGAAAACCCTTGGTGTGAGGCACGCGTACGCCGCAGAGCATGAGATGGTCGCCTTCGCCGAAGGCGTGCACGTCATAGCCGGTGCCGGTCCTGATATCGCCGAGCTGGGCAGCCAGGCGCGCTTCCTCGCGCACGAAATCCTCGGGAGTGGTGAGCTTCATGTTGGCAACATCGCCTTCAAAGGTTGCAACCGTCAATCCCGCCCATTCGGCAATCGCGGCATCGTCGGTGAAATCGCTGCGGCCGTCCTTCGCCGCGCGACGATGCGCTTCGAGGATGACGTCGAAACGAAAGGATTGCGGCGTCTGCGCGATTCGCAGGCGCGCGCGGTCCGGCGTGCCCTCGACATTGCCGCCATCGCCGGTGAGCTTGATGGTGTCGGCGACGGGAACGGCGGGGATCGCAGCGCCAGTGCGGCTCGCCGCCTCGATCGCACGCGAGATCAATCCTTCCGAGACGAAGGGGCGCGCGGCGTCGTGGATCAGCACGATATCGGGCTCGTGCCTGACCAGAGCTTCGAGGCCGGCAAGCACCGAGGCCTGCCGGGTCGCACCGCCATTGGTCGGCGGCTCATGCTTGAGCCCCGCGACCGCGGCCGTGAACATGGCGCTGTCATCGGGGTTCACCACCGGCTGCACCACAAACACGTCGGCGTGGCGGCTGAAGGCTTCCATGGCGCGATAGATCACGGGCACGCCGCCGATCTCGCGATATTGCTTCGGCCCGCCGGCGCCTGCACGCAGTCCACGCCCGGCTGCCACGAGGACGACTGCGGTGCGTTGTGATTTCGCCATAGGACTCGAATACTCGGTTGGTGATGAAGAGTCGGGGAGTGGGGTGATTGCCGCATGCCTCTAGCACGGCAGGCCCGCAAAAAAAGGGGGTTTCCCCGGATTGTTGGAAACAGCATTTTGCTGCACTGCACTTGAAAGATTTGCAGAATTGTCTAAACTGTAGGCATGACGCTTGACTGCACAAGAATTGTGCGCAAGATAGGTCATGGCAGGCGCGATGAGGCCCTGCCCAGTCAACGAGACCCCTGTGACCGGTTCGGCAGCATCCGGCTCTAAGCCGTTGAAAATAGGCGATATTGATGTCGCCACCCCGGTCTTCCTGGCACCGATGTCGGGGGTGACGGACTCGCCCGTCCGCCGGTTGGCTGCCGAGCTTGGCGCGGGTCTCGTCGTGTCCGAAATGACGGCCAGCGATGAGCTCGCGAGCGGCCACCGGATGTCCCGGTTGCGCTGCGAAGCCACCGGGATCGGCCCGCACGTGGTCCAGCTCGCCGGGTGCGAGACGCACTGGATGGCGGAGGGCGCCCGGATCGCCGAAGCCGAGGGCGCCGACATCATCGACATCAACATGGGCTGTCCGGCCCGCCACGTCACCGGCGGCCAGTCCGGTTCGGCCTTGATGCGCGACCTCGACCATGCCGTCAGCCTGATCGATTCGACTATCGCGGCGGTGAAGGTGCCGGTGACGCTGAAGATGCGGCTCGGCTGGGACGACCGCAGCCGCAACGCGCCGGAACTGGCGCGGCGCGCGGAAGCCGCCGGCGTCAAGCTCGTCACGGTGCATGGCCGCACCCGCAGCCAGTTCTACAAGGGTGAGGCCGATTGGGATGCGATCCGCGCCGTGCGCGAGGCCACCTGCCTTCCACTCGTCGTCAACGGCGACATCACGACTTACGACAAAGCGCTTGCGGCGCTCGAGGCCTCCGGCGCCGATGCCGTGATGATCGGCCGCGGCGCACAGGGCCAACCCTGGCTGCCCGGCCAGATCGGCCGCCGCCTGAACGGCGGGGCGGCTGAGGCCATGCCGACGCTCGCCACCCAGCTGCATTACGTCCGCACGCTTTATGAAGGCGTCTGCGCGCTTTACGGCCTGCGCGTAGGCCTCAAGCACGCCCGAAAACATCTCGGCTGGGCGCTCGACGTCGCCGCGGCTGCGAGCGGCGCTCCGGTCGAGAAGCTGAAATCCTGGCGCCAGAAGATCCTGACCTCGGAAGATCCGCGCCTCGTCCACCAGTCGCTGCAGGATGCCTTCGACGATTTCGGATGGAGCGCTGCTGCATGAGCTCCGCCGCTGACCATCGCCGGCCCGCCGACAGCGACGCGATCCTGGATGCGTTGCCCAATCCCGTGCTCATGATCGGGCCGGACGGCAAGATCGTCGCCGCCAATATCGCGACCGAAGCCTTCTTCGACATCTCGACGCAGTTCCTGAAGCGGCAGTCGCTGAAAGAGCTGGTGCCGTTCGGCAGCCCCTTGCTGGCGCTGATCGAGCAGGTGCGTTCGTCGAATTCGCCGGTCAACGAATACAAGGTCGATCTCGGCACGCCGCGCATGGGCGGCGACCGCCAGGTCGATCTGCATGTCGCGCCGCTGACCGAGCGGCCCGGCCATATCGTGGTGATGCTGCAGGAGCGCTCCATCGCCGACAAGATGGACCGCCAGCTCACCCATCGCAGCGCGGCGCGCTCGGTCATCGCACTGGCCGCGATGCTGGCGCACGAGATCAAGAATCCGCTCTCCGGCATCCGCGGCGCGGCGCAGCTTCTCGAGCAGCAGGCCTCGTCCGAGGACCGCATGCTGACGCGCCTGATCTGCGACGAGGCCGACCGCATCGTGACGCTGGTCGACCGCATGGAGGTGTTCGGCGACGAGCGTCCCGTGTTGCGCGGCCCCGTCAACATCCATTCGGTGCTCGACCACGTCAAGCGGCTGGCGCAGTCCGGCTTTGCCCGCAACATCCGCTTCATCGAGGACTACGATCCCTCGCTGCCGCCGGTGCTGGCGAACCAGGACCAGTTGATCCAGGTGTTCCTCAATCTCGTGAAGAACGCCGCAGAAGCCCTGATCGACGTCCCCGACGCCGAGATCCAGCTCACCACCGCGTTCCGCCCCGGCGTGCGCCTGTCAGTCCCCGGTCAAAAATCCCGGGTATCCTTGCCGCTCGAATTCTGCGTGAAGGACAACGGACCAGGCGTGCCCGACGATCTTCTGCCCAACCTGTTCGATCCCTTCGTGACCACCAAGCAGACCGGCTCGGGGCTCGGCCTAGCGCTGGTCGCCAAGATCGTCGGCGATCACGGGGGCATCATCGAATGCGAATCTCAGCCGCGCAAGACCACCTTCCGCGTGCTGATGCCGATGTATTCCACATCGGTGAAACATGCCGATCAAAGCAGTCGCGCCGACTCTGCCGGGAAGCCGTCGCCTGCGTCACAGGGGGCGAAATGAGGATTAACGATGCCCGCAGGTAGCATTCTCGTAGCCGATGACGATACCGCCATCCGCACCGTTCTCAATCAGGCACTGTCCCGCGCCGGCTATGAAGTGCGGCTGACCGGCAATGCCGCAACGCTGTGGCGCTGGGTCAGCCAGGGGGAGGGCGATCTCGTCATCACCGACGTGGTGATGCCGGACGAAAACGCCTTCGACCTCTTGCCGCGGATCAAGAAGATGCGGCCGAATCTGCCGGTCATCGTCATGAGCGCGCAAAACACCTTCATGACGGCGATCCGCGCCTCCGAGCGCGGGGCCTACGAATATCTGCCGAAGCCGTTCGACCTCAAGGAGCTGATTGCCATCGTCGGCCGCGCGCTGGCCGAGCCGAAGGAGCGGGTCTCGACGCCGGACGAGGACGCCGAGATGGAGGCGATCCCGCTGGTCGGCCGCTCGCCCGCGATGCAGGAAATCTACCGCGTGCTCGCGCGCTTGATGCAGACCGATCTCACGGTGATGATCACGGGCGAGTCCGGCACCGGCAAGGAGCTGGTGGCGCGCGCGCTGCACGATTACGGCAAGCGCCGCAACGGCCCGTTCGTCGCGGTCAACATGGCGGCGATCCCGCGCGACCTCATCGAATCCGAACTGTTCGGCCATGAGCGCGGCGCCTTCACCGGCGCCAACACCCGCGCCTCCGGCCGGTTCGAGCAGGCCGAGGGCGGCACGCTGTTCCTCGACGAAATCGGCGACATGCCGATGGAGGCACAGACCCGTCTGCTGCGCGTGCTGCAGCAGGGCGAATACACCACCGTTGGCGGCCGCACCCCGATCAAGACCGACGTGCGCATCGTCGCGGCCTCCAACAAGGATCTGCGCGTCCTGATCCAGCAGGGCCTGTTCCGGGAAGATCTGTTCTTCCGCCTCAACGTCGTGCCGCTGCGGCTGCCGCCGCTCCGCGAGCGCATCGAGGATTTGCCCGATCTCATCCGTCACTTCTTCGCGCTGGCCGAGAAGGACGGCCTGCCGCCCAAGAAGCTCGACGTGCTGGCGCTGGAGCGGCTGAAGCAACACCGCTGGCCCGGCAACGTGCGCGAGCTGGAAAACCTCGCCCGGCGCCTCGCCGCGCTCTATCCGCAGGACGTGATCACGGCTTCCGTCATCGATGGCGAGCTCGCGCCGCCCTCGGTCAGCCCGGGTGCCGCGGTCCAGCAGGGCGTCGACAATCTCGGCGGCGCCGTGGAGGCCTATCTGTCCTCGCACTTCCAGGGCTTTCCCAACGGCGTGCCGCCGCCCGGCCTCTATCACCGCATCCTCAAGGAGATCGAGGTGCCGCTGCTCACGGCCGCGCTCGCCGCCACCCGCGGCAACCAGATCCGCGCCGCCGACCTGCTCGGCCTCAACCGCAACACGCTGCGCAAGAAGATCCGGGATCTCGATATCCAGGTCTATCGGAGCGGGGGCTAGTTCCCTCGCGACAAACGCCAAACGCGTTTACGCGAACGGTGGCTCAGCTCCCCCTACCAAAGCGGAGCTGAGCCTGTCCGGATCGCGCTGGCCGTTTTGGCTGACGCGGTGAGCAGAAGTCGGAAGGGGGCCGAAATGTTCCGCGGTCACACATGTTCCGCGGTCACACAAGGGTGAGGCATTCAGCCGCCCGCGACGGCAATCCATCACCTGAACAGTCGTTCGGTCGACGGCACCAGGCGCGCTACGTCTGTCGTCGGCTCCTGCAGACCAGGACCGTTGACCAGCAGATCGGACGCCACGATCAGCAGCAGAACGGCAGAAACCATTATCGCGAGGAAGAACCTATCCATGCCGGGTCAAGCCGGAAGGGCCGGAAACAGTTCCCCGTCTGACATTATCGATCTACCTCTAGAAGGTTCTAAGGTTCTGGCGTCCGCTATGCCCGGAACCGCCGACCGTTGACCTATGTCAACGTCGCCGGTGGCATCTCTCCTTGACTGGCCTCGCACGACAACGAGGTCAGATTGCGATGGAAAATCTGAAGCTGCCTGCCGGTCCCATGTCGGGGTTGGTCACCTCCGCCGTGGAGTATCTGGTCGATGCCGGACAGCGGAGCGTGTTGTTTCTGGATATCATGCGACAGCGCGGCGACCAATATCGCGAGCACGTCGCGCAGACCGCACCGCATGTGCTGCAATATGCTGCCGAGTTGATTACGGACGGCCGCAAACTCGACGAGCCTGTCAACTACGCGCTCGTCCGCATCATCCCGCCCAAGAATGTCGCGATCGACATGAGGCGGCGGCCGTTCGTCGTCGTCGATCCGCGCGCCGGCCATGGTCCCGGCATCGGCGGCTTCAAGGCGGACAGCGAAATCGGTGTCGCGATGAAGGCGGGACATCCCTGCTACTTCATCGGGTTTCTGCCCGAACCCATGCCCGGCCAGACGATCGAGCGCATTGCGCGAGCCGAAGCGAAGTTTCTTGAAACTGTCATCAGCCGTCACCCGGACGCCGACGGCAAGCCTTGCGTCATCGGCAATTGTCAGGCCGGCTGGGCGATCATGATCCTGGCGTCGCTACGGCCGGAGCTGTTCGGACCGCTGATCATCGCCGGCGCGCCGCTCGCTTATTGGGCGGGCGTCCATGGCAAATATCCGATGCGCTATTCCGGCGGCCTCTTGGGCGGAAGCTGGCTGACGGCGCTGACGAGCGATCTCGGTGCCGGCAAGTTCGACGGCGCCTGGCTGGTGCAGAATTTCGAGAACCAGAACCCCTCGAACACGCTCTGGACCAAGCAATACAACGTCTATTCCAAAGTCGACACCGAGGCCGATCGTTATCTGGACTTCGAGCGATGGTGGGGCGGTCACGTCAACCTCAATGCCGAAGAGATCCAGTTCATCGTCGACGAACTGTTCATCGGCAACAACCTCGCCGCCGGCCGGATCGAAATGTCGGACGGGGAGAAGGTCGACCTGCGCAATATCCGCTCGCCGATCGTGGTGTTCTGCTCCAAGGGCGACAACGTCACCCCGCCGCAGCAGGCGCTGGACTGGATCCTCGACTGCTACGCCGACGTCGATGAGATCAGGGCATATGGCCAGACCATCGTTTACACCATTCACGAAAGCATCGGTCATCTCGGGATCTTCGTGTCCGGCGGCGTCGCCAACAAGGAGCATGCCGAATTCTCCAGCAACATCGACCTGATCGACGTGCTCCCGCCCGGGCTCTACGAGGCGACGTTCGAGGCGAGGGGCAGCGAGACGCTCAACGCCGACCTTGCAACGGGACAATGGGTAATGCGTTGCGAGGCCCGAACGCTCGGCGACATCCGGGCCATGGGCGGCAATTCCCCCGAGGACGAGCGGCGGTTCGCCACCGCCAAGCGCATCTCGGAGCTCAATCTTGCAGCCTATCAGAAATTCGTGCAGCCCTGGATCAAGAAGATGGTGACGCCAGAGGCGGCCAACTGGGCGCGCGGCATGCATCCGCTGCGAATGCAATATGAGGCTTTCAGCAGTCAGAATCCATGGATGTCCATGGTGAAGGCGGCGGCCGATCGCGCCGAAGAGAAGCGCAGGCCGGTATCGCAGGACAATCCGTTCCTGGCCTTCCAGGAGCAGGTGTCGAAGCAGATTGTGCATGCGCTCGATAGCTGGCGCGATGCCCAGGAGGCGTTAAGCGAGACCCTCTTCCTCAACGTCTATGGCTCACCTGCGCTCCAGGCCGCGGTCGGCATCGACCCCAACGCCGTGCCGACACGGCGCCGCGAGATGTCGGACGAGCATCGCGCCATGCTCGAAAGCAGGATTGCGGAGTTGAGGGCGAAGATTGGTGACGGCGGCCTGCGGGAGGCTGCTATCCGCGCGCTGCTCTATGTCGGCTCCGCGCGCGGCATGGTGGACGAGCGCAGCATCGAGGCGCTGCGCCAGGTCAGGCGCGACCATGCCGGCTCCCGGATGACCCTGTCCGAATTCAAGATGCTGGTACGCGAGCAGTTCTTCATGCTGCTGCTCGACCGCGAGGGCGCGGTGGCGGCCATTCCAAGGTTGTTGCCCGAGGACATGAACCGGCGGCGCGCGGCCTTCGCGGCGATGCGCGAGGTGCTCTCGGCAAGCGCGGACATCACCGGCGAGCGCGCCAATCGCCTGAGGCGAGTCGCCGAGTTGTTTGGCCTGGACGGAGAGGGCGAGATGACGTCGAACGTCGCGCCATTCGATCCCCAGGCAAGAGCGTCGTAGCGCGGTTTGGCGAAAGCGGGAGTGACCTCATGTCGGCCGATATGACGCACGAGACCGGCGGCAAGTACGACCGGCTGATCGCGGCGGCGAGGGCTGCGCCCCCGACATCGACCGTCGTCGTGCACCCCTGCGACGAGACTTCGCTGCGCGGGGCGATCGACAGCGCCGGCGCGGGGATCATCCGGCCGATCCTGGTCGGGCCGGAAGGGAAGATCAGGGACACCGCCGCGAGGTTCGATCTGGACATATCAAGCTTCGAGATCGTGCATGCCGCCCACAGTGACGACGCCGCGGCCAAGGGCGTCGAGCTCATCCAGGCCGCCAGAGGCGAGCTGTTGATGAAGGGCAGCCTTCACACCGACGAGTTGATGCGCGCGGTCACGGCAAAGACCGGCGGCCTGCGCACGGATCGGCGCATCAGCCATGTCTTTGTCATGGATGTCCCGACCTATGCCGAGACGATTTTCGTCACCGACGCCGCGATCAACATCTTTCCCGATCTCGATGCCAAGCGCGACATCATCCAGAACGCGATCGATCTCTACAATCAGGCCGGGTTTGGCCGAACGCCGCGCGTGGCGATCCTGTCGGCGGTCGAGACCGTGACGTCAAAAATTCCCTCGACCATCGAAGCCGCCGCCCTCTGCAAGATGGCCGATCGCGGCCAGATCACCGGTGGCGTGCTCGACGGTCCCCTGGCGTTCGACAACGCCATCGACCCGGAAGCGGCACGCATCAAGGGCATCGAGTCCGAGGTCGCCGGTCGTGCACAGATCCTGGTCGTTCCAGATCTGGAGTCCGGCAACATGCTGGCCAAGAATCTCGCCTATTTCGCCAAAGCGGATGGTGCCGGCATTGTCCTTGGCGCGCGGGTACCCGTCGTCCTAACGTCGCGCGCCGATACGCCGCGTGCGCGCATGGCCTCCTGTGCTGTGGCGGCGCTCTACGCGCGCGCCCGGCGCCAGAAGGCGCCGTCAGTGGCCGCGTGATCGCCATGGACACGATCCTGGTCGTCAATGCCGGCTCTTCGAGCGTCAAGTTTCAGGTCTATTCGGCATTGGGCGACGGTGCGCTCCGGCGTCAGATCAAGGGACAAATGGACGGCATCGGCAGCCGCCCGCGCCTGCGCGCCAGCGCTGCGAGCGGCGATGCGCTGGCCGATCGCGCCTATTCGGTTGAAGTTGTGCCCGATGTGCCCGCCGCCATGTCGGTTGCCGGCAACTGGCTGCGCGACGAGCTTCGGATTACGCCGATCGCGGTCGGTCATCGCGTCGTTCATGGCGGGCCGGACCATGTCCGCCCGGTCCTGATCGACCACGGCGTCGTCTCCCGCCTCGAACGCCTTGTCGACTTGGCGCCGCTGCATCAGCCGCACAATCTCGCGCCGATCCGCTCGCTGCTCGCGAATTTCCCTGGGCTGCCGCAGGTGGCGTGCTTCGACACGGCATTTCACCGCACGCATGATCTCGTCGCCGATCACTACGCGATTCCGCGGCAGCTCTATGCCGAGGGTGTGCGGCGCTACGGCTTTCACGGGCTCTCCTACGAATACATCGCCCGCGCGCTGCCCGGCGTGGCGCCCAAGATCGCCAAGGGGCGGGTCATCGTTGCCCATCTCGGCAGCGGCGCCTCGATGTGCGCGATCAAGGAGGGGCGCAGCGTCGAGAGCACCATGGGCTTCACGGCGCTCGACGGGCTGCCGATGGGAACGCGTCCAGGGCAGATCGATCCCGGGGTCATCCTCTATCTCATCGCCGAGAAGGGCATGCCGGCCGCGAAGGTGCAGGACTTCCTCTATCGGGACTGCGGTCTGAAGGGGCTTTCCGGCGTCAGCAACGACATGCGCGAGCTGGAAGCTAGCACGGACCCGCGTGCGCGGCTCGCAATCGACCATTTCGTCTACCGGATCGGCCTCAACGCGGGCATGCTGGCTGCCGCCTTGCAGGGCCTGGATGCCTTCGTCTTCACTGCCGGCATCGGGGAGAACTCGGCATCGATCCGCGCACGTATCGCCGAGCAGCTCGGTTGGTTCGGCGTCCGCCTCGATGCCGGTGAGAACGCCCACCATGCGCCCCTGATCTCGGCAGCCGACAGCCGCGTCCCCGTCTACGTCATTCCGACCGACGAGGAGCTGATGATCGCACAGCATACGCTATCGCTATTGATGGACGGTCAGTTGATCAACACGAGACCTAAGAGGGTGTCATGATCCCAGTATTTCCGGACAGCAAGGTCGCCCTGAAGGGAAAGAAGGGACTGATCGTCGGCATCGCCAACGACCAGTCGATCGCCTGGGGATGCGCGCGCGCGTTTCGTGCGCTCGGTGCTGATCTCGCGGTGACCTATCTGAACGACCGCGCCAAGAAGCATGTCCAGCCGCTGGCGCAGGCGGTGGAAGCGCCGATCTTCATGCCGCTGGACGTGATGGCCGAAGGGCAGACCGAGGCGGTGTTCGAGCGCATCGCGTCGGAATGGGGGCAGCTCGATTTCATGCTTCATTCCATAGCCTTCTCGCCGAAGGAAGCGCTGCACGGCCGTGTCGTCGACGTCGGCCGTGACGGCTTCCTCAAGACCATGGACGTCTCGTGCTGGTCGTTCTTGCGGATGGCTCATCTCGCCGAGCCGCTGATGAAGAACGGCGGCACGCTTTTCACCATGACCTATTACGGCAGCCAGATGGTGGTGGAGAATTACAACGTGATGGGTGTCGCGAAAGCCGCGCTGGAAGCCTCGGTCCGCTATATCGCCGCGGAGCTCGGCCCGAAGGGCATCCGCGTGCACGCGATCTCGCCGGGTCCGCTAGCCACCCGCGCGGCTTCGGGGATTCCCGAGTTCGATGAGCTCATGGACAAGGCGCAGTCGAAGGCGCCGGCGCGCAGTCTCGTCAGCATCGACGATGTCGGGAATGCCACCGCGTTCCTCGCGCTCGACGGCGCCAAGCTGATCACGGGCGGCGTGCTCTACATCGACGGCGGCTATCACATCATCGATTGAGGCCGCCGACGGATCAGACGTTCATTTCCGGGACGTTGTCGGGAACAGCCAGCTCGGCTTCCGTGAGCGCCATGACGTCGCCGACACTGACCCCGGGCGCGGTCTCCAGCAGCGTCGCCTTGCCGCCGGAGAAGCCGATCACGGCCAAGTCCGTGACGACGAGATCGACCGACCGCGCCGAGGTCAGGGGCAGGGTGCATTTGGCGACGATCTTCGACTTGCCCTTGGCCGCGTGCTGCATGGCGACGATCACCCGCCTGGCACCGCTGACGAGGTCCATCGCCCCGCCCATGCCGGGCACCATCTTGCCGGGGATCATCCAGTTGGCGAGGCGGCCCTGCGCGTCGACTTGGAGGCCGCCGAGCACGGTGACGTCGACATGGCCGCCGCGGATCAGCCCGAACGACATCGCGCTGTCGAATGTGCTGGCTCCCGGCAGCGCGCTGATCGGGCGTCCGCCGGCGTCCGTCAGGAGCGGATGCGCCATTCCCGGCTCGGGAATGGGCCCGGTGCCGATCAGGCCGTTCTCCGATTGAAAGAAAACCTTGAGATCGGAGGGCACGTAGTTCGCAACCAGCGTCGGGATGCCGATGCCGAGGTTGACGAGGTTGCCCTCGCGGAGCTCCCTGGCGACGCGGCGGGCGATAATGATCTGCGGGTCCATGGGTCACCCGTTCATAACGAGGTAATCGACGAGCGGCGCCGGCGTCATGACATGGTCGGGCGCGATCACGCCGACTGGTACGATATGCTCGGCTGTCACGATCACCGTATCGGCCGCCATCGCCATGATCGGGTTGAAATTGCGTGCGGTCAGCGCATAAGCGAGATTGCCGAGATGGTCGGCGAGAAACGCGTGGAGCAGCGCGTATTGCGCCGTCAACGCCGTCTCCAGCAGGAACGGCTTGCCCTCGATCTCGATCTCTCGCTTGCCTTCGGCGACAACGGTGCCGACGCCGGTCGGCGTCAGGACGCCGCCCAGGCCGCAACCACCGGCCCGGATGCGCTCGACGAGGGTGCCTTGCGGCACGAGATCGACCTCGATCTGGTTCGCCAGCATCTGCTGCTGGGCCTTGGGATTGAGCCCGATATGCGTCGCGGTCAGACGCGATACGAGCGATGCGTCAAACAACTTGCCGACGCCTTTACCCGGTAGTGCGGCATCGTTGCAGATCACCGACAATCCGGTCTTCTGCTGCCGGACCAGTTCATCGAGCAAGCGCTCCGGTGTTCCAATGCCCATGAAGCCGCCGACCATCACGCTGGCGCCAGCGGGAATCATCGCAACGGCTTCTTCAACGGCCACAGCCTTCATGGGCGGAACTCCGGTCGGGCAATGAGCCACATTGGCGCGAGCGGCCACCGCGCACCCTTGATCTGCGTCAAGGCTCACCCTCGTTCGCGAATGACGATGCCGGTGCCTTTGTCCAATTCCGTCCAGAGACGGTACGGTTGCTGACCGATCAGATCACGACACGCACCCCAGAGCTGTGGATGCGCCGGTCCGCCGCGGTGGGGGCGCCGCGGAATTGTCGCAATTCGGCAACAATGTGGTACGAATACATCAGTATCCGCCCATCGCGGACCCGTTTTCAGCACCACCATTGCCGGAATGACCAGCGCAGACACCTCGGCCGCACACTTTGACACGGCCCCAGCGGAAGAGCCCCGGCGTTGGTCGGCGCGGCGCTGGCTGGCGCCCTTTGCCGTGGCGCTGGCGCTGCTCTCGGCCTTCCTGACCTTCCTGGTTCTGACCGGCCTGACCACGATCGAGCCGACGCCGGCGGTGGTCCGCTCGATCTACCTGATCAACGCGGCCACGATCCTGCTGCTGGTCGGAATCATCGTCCGCGAGCTCTGGCAGCTGATCCTGGCGCGGCGGCGGGGCAGGGCGGCGGCGCGGCTCCATGTCCAGATCGTCAGCCTGTTCTCGATCGTGGCGGTGCTGCCGGCGGTGCTGGTCGCCGTCGTCGCCAACGTCACCATCGAACGCGGCCTCGACCGGCTGTTCTCCGGCCCGACCAAGGAGGTGATCCAGAATTCGCTGACGATCGCGCGGGCCTATATGCAGGACCATGCGCAGCTGATCCGCGGCGACATTCTCGGCATGGCCAACGATATCGCGCATGCCCGGCCGCTCTATGACCAGGATCGCCGCTCGTTCCGGGAGATGCTGAGCGCCAGCGCCAGTTCCCGCAACCTGCCGGGCGCGATGATCATCGACAAGAACACCAACATCCTGGAATCCGCCGACACCGGCATGCGGCTCGCCTATTCGCCGCCCGCGTCCGACTTCCTCAGCAACGTCAACGAGTCCGAGCCCGAGATCGCGGTCCTTCCCGATGCGAGCTTCGTGGCCGCCGTGATCCGGCTGCGCGCCTTCAGCGACACCTTCCTCTATGTCGCCCGTCCGCTTGATCCGAATGTCGTCAATCAGCTCAAGCAGACCGAGGTCAGCGTCGCCGAATACGCCCAGATCGAGTCGCGCAGGCTCGGAATCCAGGTTGCCTTCGCGCTCATGTTCGCCGTGATCGCGCTGACCATCCTGATGGCCTCGGTGCTGATCGGCCTGAACTTCGCCAATTCACTGGTCTCGCCGATCCGGCGGCTGATGAACGCGGCCCACACGGTCTCGACCGGCGACCTCCATGTCCAGGTGCCGGTGCACCAGTCGGAAGGCGATCTCGCCCAGCTAGGCGAGACCTTCAACAAGATGACGCAGGAATTGCGCAGCCAGCGCGACGAGCTCGTCAACGCCAGCGACCTGATCGACAGCCGCCGCCGCTTCATCGAAGCGGTGCTGTCCTCCGCAAGCGCCGGCATCATCGGCGTCGACACCTCCGGCAGCGTCGGCATTTTGAACCGCTCGGCCGAGAAGCTGATCGGGCACGCCGAATCGGAAACGCTTGGTCATCCGCTCTCCGACGTGCTGCCCGAGCTGGACGAGATGATGAAGGCGGCGCGGGAAGGGAGCCAGCGTCTAGTGCAGGGCCAGATCACGATCACCCGCGACGGCACCGAGCGCAATCTCTCGGTCCGCGTCAGCGCCGAGAAGAACCAGCCGCATGACAGCTACATCATCACGCTCGACGACATCACCGAGCTGGTCTCGGCGCAGCGCACCTCGGCCTGGGGCGACGTGGCGCGGCGCATCGCGCATGAGATCAAGAACCCGCTGACGCCGATCCAGCTTTCGGCCGAGCGCATTCGCCGCAAGTTCGGCAAGGGCATCACAGAGGCCAAGGACAAGCAGATTTTCGAGCAGTGCACCGACACCATCGTGCGCCAGGTTGACGATATCCGCCGCATGGTCGACGAGTTCTCGCGCTTTGCACGGATGCCGAAACCGGTGATGGAGGGCGAGGACGTCGCCGACGCCGTGCGGCAGGCCGTGTTCCTGATGAAGGTCGCCCATCCCGAGATCGATATCGAGGCCGAATTCAAAGAGGATCCGCTCCGCGCCCAGTTCGACCGGCGGCTGATCTCGCAGGCGGTCACCAACATCGTCAAGAACGCCACCGAAGCGATCGAGCAGGTCCCGCCGGAGGAGCTCGGCAAAGGTCATATCGACGTCGTGGTGTCGCGTCAGGGCGAGGACGTGCTGATCGACGTCATCGACAACGGTATCGGCCTGCCCAAGGTCGCGCGCTCGCGGCTGCTCGAGCCCTATGTCACGACGCGCGCCAAGGGCACCGGCCTTGGCCTTGCGATCGTCGGCCGCGTGCTGGAAGACCATGGCGGACGCATCGAGCTGAAAGATGCTTCCGACTTCCGCGAGGGCCAGCGCGGTGCCTGGATGCGGATGCGCTTTGCGATCTCCGGGCAACCCGCGAAGTCCGAGGGAGCCGAGCAGGCCCCGGCGGCCGCGGTCAAGGAAGCAACCGGCGAGCAGGCCGGCGCTCCTGTCAAGGACCCGGCGCAGGAAACAAAAGAGCTGGCGGCCGAAACCAAAGAGGCCGCTGAAAAGACCAATGATTCAACGAAAATCGAAGCCTCGACAGGCATCTGACAAGACAGGCGCGACCCATGGCAAGTGAAATTCTGATTGTCGATGATGAGGCCGATATTCGAGATCTCGTCGCAGGCATTCTCGAGGACGAGGGTTTTGTCACGCGGACTGCGCGCGACAGCGACTCTGCACTGGCTGAAATCGCCAACCGGCGGCCGCATCTGGTGTTCCTCGACATCTGGCTGCAGGGCTCCAAGCTCGACGGCTTGCAGCTGCTGGAGCAGGTCAAGAAGGACAATGCCGACCTGCCGGTCGTGATGATCTCCGGCCACGGTAACATCGAGACCGCGGTGGCCGCGATCAAGCGCGGCGCCTACGACTTCATCGAGAAGCCGTTCAAGGCCGACCGGCTGATCCTGGTCGCGACCAGGGCGCTGGAGAACTCGCGGCTCAAGCGCGAGGTCAAGGAGCTGAAGCAGCTGGCGCCGAGCGCAAGCCAGCTCGTCGGCCGCTCGCCGAGCATGAACCAGTTGCGCCAGACCATCGAGCGCGCGGCCAAGGCCAACAGCCGCATCCTGATCGTCGGTCCCGCCGGCGCCGGCAAGGAATTGACGGCACGCACGCTGCATACGGCCTCGGGCCGCGCCGACGGTCCCTTCGTCGTCATCAACGCCGCCGCGATCACGCCCGAGCGCATGGAGCACGAGCTGTTCGGCGTCGAGCAGTCCAACGGCGAACAGGCGCGCAAGCCCGGCGCGCTCGAGGAAGCCCATGGCGGCACGCTGTTCATCGACGAGATCGCGGACATGCCGCGCGAGACCCAGAACAAGATCCTGCGGGTGCTGGTGGAGCAATCGTTTCAGCGCGTCGGCGGCACCGCCAAGGTGCAGGTCGATGTGCGCATCATCTCCTCGACCGCGCGCAATCTCGAAGAGGAGATCGCGGCCGGCCACTTCCGCGAGGACCTCTATCATCGGCTCTCGGTGGTGCCGATCCGCGTGCCTGCGCTCTCCGAGCGGCGCGAGGACATCCCGGAATTGATCGACTATTTCATGGAGCAGATCTCGGCCGGTAGCGGCCTGCCCAAGCGGCAGATCGGGCAGGACGCGATGGCGGTGCTGCAATCGCATGTCTGGCCGGGCAATGTGCGCCAGCTCCGCAACAACGTTGAAAGAGTCATGATTCTGGCCGCCGGTGGACCGGAGGTCATCATCACGGCCGACATGTTGCCGCAGGACGTCGGCTCCATGGTGCCGGCGATGCCGACCAGCAACAATGGCGAGCACATCATGGGCCTGCCGCTGCGCGAGGCGCGCGAAGTGTTCGAGCGCGACTATTTGATTGCACAGATCAGCCGTTTTTCAGGAAATATTTCTCGCACAGCCGAGTTCGTTGGCATGGAACGGTCGGCGCTGCATCGAAAGTTGAAAGCGCTCGGTGTCGGCTAGCGCGTTTTTGTGCAAGGAAAACGCCGTCGAAACAAGATTCTAACGCCGCGACGTTGCGGCGACACCTTTGACGAAAACGAGGAAATTCCATCGATTTCCGTAGTTTTTCGGGGCAATACCGCGCCAGCTGCCGCGTGAAGCGGCTTGCCTAATAGGTCCACCTGTCCTCTAATTGCACAGCTGTTCCTTCCGAGGGGGATCTCATGAGGAACGGCAACCGGGAGAGGCTCCGACCTTCACAAAGAGGGCCGCAACCGGCGCAATAAAAAGAAACTCAAAGCGAGAAAAAAACAATGGCGGCAGACCGCGCACAAAACCTACAGGACACCTTCCTTAATCACGTTCGCAAAACCAAGACGCCACTGACGATCTTTCTGGTCAACGGAGTGAAGCTCCAGGGCATCGTGACCTGGTTCGACAATTTCTGTTTACTGCTTCGGCGCGACGGTCATTCGCAGCTCGTTTACAAGCATGCGATCTCGACCATCATGCCGGGTGCGCCGATCCAGTTGTTCGAAGGCGGCGAGGATCAGCCGGCTTGAGAGTGATCTGATTGGAACCCCGGAATTTCGACGGGGATGCCGACCGTCCACGGTCGGCAGGGGCTAAGCAGACGGGGCGGGTGCTTGTCATCGGCCCCTATTTGCGGGTGCGCGCAGGCGGTGCCGACGCGCAATCGGAGACTCATATCCAGCGCAACGCCGAGGCCCGGCTCGATGAAGCCGCCGGCCTCGCGCGTGCGATCGATCTCGTCATAGCCGACGCCATCATCGCGCCGATCAGCCAGATCCGTCCCGCGACCTATATCGGCAAGGGCAAGGTCGAGGAGATCGCCGCACTCGCCAAGAGCCTCGATGTCGAGCTCGTGGTGATGGATTGCGCGCTGGCGCCGATCCAGCAGCGCAATCTTGAGAAGGAATTGCACGCCAAGGTGCTCGACCGCACCGGGCTGATCCTGGAAATCTTCGGCCGCCGCGCCAAGACCAAGGAAGGCTCGCTCCAGGTCGAGCTCGCGCATCTCAACTACCAGCGCTCGCGCCTGGTGCGATCATGGACCCATCTGGAGCGCCAGCGCGGCGGCTTCGGCTTCATGGGCGGTCCCGGCGAGACGCAGATCGAAGCGGACCGACGCCTGATCCAGGAGCGCATCTCCAAGCTCGAAGGCGAGCTGAAGAAGGTGCAGGCGACGCGGCGGCTGCATCGTGCCGGCCGCCAGCGCGTGCCGTATCGTGTCGTGGCGCTGGTCGGCTACACCAATGCCGGCAAGTCGACGCTGTTCAACCGCCTGACGCGTGCCGACGTGCAGGCTGCCGACATGCTGTTCGCCACGCTCGACCCGACGCTGCGCGCCCTCAACCTGCCACATGGCGGCAAGGCGATGCTGTCGGACACCGTCGGCTTCATCTCCAACCTTCCGACGCAGCTCGTCGCCGCCTTCCGCGCCACGCTGGAAGAGGTGCTCGAAGCCGACGTCATCCTGCATGTGCGCGACATATCCCATGAAGATGCCGAGGCCCAGCAGAGCGACGTCGACGCCGTGCTGCGCCAGCTCGGCATCAACCCCGATGATTCCGGCCGCATCATCGAAGTCTGGAACAAGATCGACCGCTACGATTCCGAGCAGCGCGAAGAGCTGTTGAACATCGCCGCGCGCAGGCCGGAGGACCATCCCGCGATGCTGGTCTCGGCCGTGTCAGGCGAGGGGGTCGACGCCCTGCTTGCCGCGATCGAGGAGCGGTTAGCGGCCAAGCGCACCACGCTCGACCTCTCCATCGACGCCGCCGACGGCGCCGGCATCAGCTGGCTGCACCGCAATGCCGAGGTGCTGGCCAAGGAGCTGCACGACGGCCGCTTCGACATGACCGTACGGGTCGACGAGACCAAGCGGGATATCGTGGTGAACAGGTTCGACGCAGTGCCACGCCTCTCGGCCTAGGCGCTGCTGCCTGAGAAGATCACCTCGACAGATCGAGGCTCATGAACTGGTTGTGCAGGCTCGCCTGATAGTCGGCGAACGGCGCGCAGGGCACGAAGCCGACACTGCGGTAGAGCGAGATCGCGGGGCCGTGCAGCGGCGCAGTGCCGGTCTCCAGGTTGAGACGCGCATAACCGCGCTTGCGGGCTTCGGCAACGATGTGGTCCAGAATAGCTCGCCCGACCCCGGTTCGCCGCGCAGTGGGCGCGGCCCGCATCGACTTCACTTCGCCATGCGTCTCATCCAGCTGCTTCAGGGCACCGAAGCCAGCTAGCACTCCGTCTTGCCAAGCAGTCCAGAACGTCACCGACGAGGCCGACAGGCCGCTCGCGTCGAGCGCCTGCGCGTGCTCGCCCATGACGCTGCGGAGTTCTTCGAGGTGATGTGCCAACAAGTCGGCGACATGCGGTGCCTTCGGATCGTCCTGCCTGATGTCCACTGCGTGCCCCGTATCAAGTGGCGGTCTTCGCCGCATTCCACAGCGCGTCCATCTCCGCCAGCGACGCCTGCTCCAGCGTGCGGCCCTGCGCCTCCAGCGACCGTTCGATGTAGGCAAAGCGCCGCTCGAATTTTGCGTTGGTCGCACGCAATGCGGCCTCCGGATCGGCATCGACGTGGCGGGCGAGGTTGACGAGGGCGAACATCAGGTCACCGGTCTCTTCCGCAATCTCCTGCTTGTCGTTGCGGTCGAGCGCGGCCTCGATCTCGTCGGCTTCCTCGCGGATCTTTTGCAGCACCGCGCGCGGGTCGTTCCAGTCGAAGCCGACGGTGGAGGCCTTGCGCTGCAGCTCCATGGCGCGGGTCAGTGCGGGCTGGCCGGCCTTGACGCCTGACAGCAGCGATTTGTGCGCAGGCATGTCCTCCGGCGCCCGGCGCGCGGCGCGCTCGGCTTTTTCCTCCGCCTTGATGCGGTCCCAGACTTCCTTGACATGGGAGGAGGCGAGATTGCCGTCCTTGTCGGCGAAGACGTGGGGATGGCGCCGGATCATTTTTCGCGTGATCGCCTCGACGACATCTCCGAAAGCAAAGGCGTTCTGCTCCGAAGCCATCTGGGCGTGGAAGACCACCTGGAGCAGGAGGTCGCCGAGTTCCTCACGGAGATCGTCGAGATCGCCGCGGCTGATGGCCTCGACCACCTCATAGGCCTCCTCGATCGTGTAGGGCGCGATCGTCGCAAAATCCTGCTCGAGGTCCCAGGGGCAGCCGGTCACCGGCGTGCGCAGCGCCGCCATGATCTCGATCAGGCGGGAAATGTCGCGGGAAGGGGTCATTGCGGGGCGCTCTCCTGGCTCCAAAACCTTATGCCAAAAGCGGCCCGCCGTTCCCAGCGTCGCGGCGCGGAACGGGCCGATTTCCACCGATTGGCGGGCCGCGTCCGCAGTGCTAAAGCGCGGACCATGAGCGACGCAATTTCATCACAAACCGCGCTGGTGCTGTTTTCCGGCGGCCAGGACTCCACCACCTGCCTCGCCTGGGCGCTCAGCCGCTTTGCACGCGTGGAGACGCTGGGGTTCGACTACGGCCAGCGCCATGCCATCGAGCTCGATTGCCGCGACCGGCTGTTCGACGGCATCAAGGGCTTGCGCGCCGATTGGGCCGCAAAACTCGGCGAGAGCCATACGCTGTCGATTCCGACGCTGGCGGCAGTGTCCGAGACGGCGCTGACGCGCGATGTCGCGATCGCGATGGGCGCCGACGGCCTCCCCAACACCTTCGTACCCGGCCGCAACCTGGTGTTTTTGACCTTCGCCGCGGCGCTGGCCTATCGGCGCGGCATCACCCATATCGTCGGCGGCATGTGCGAGACCGACTATTCCGGCTATCCCGATTGCCGCGACGACACCATCCGCGCCATGCAGGCCGCGCTCTCGCTCGGCATGGCCAGACCATTCGAGCTGCACACGCCCTTGATGTGGATCGACAAGGCCGCGACGTGGCAGCTGGCGCAGGATCTCGGCGGCGAGGGGCTGGTCGACCTCATCCGCGAGCATTCCCATACCTGCTATCTCGGCGAACGCGGCGCGCAGCACGAGTGGGGCTATGGCTGCGGCGAGTGCCCGGCGTGCAGCCTGCGGGCGAAGGGGTGGCGGGAGTTTGTGGCGGGGAGGTAGATTCGTTGCACTGCTCTCGTGCCCCGGATGCAGCGCAGCGCTCCCGCGGCGATGCGAAGCATCGTCCGGCAGCGGTGCGCTGCAGAGCCGGGGCCCATGCTTCCGCAAGGTATCGTGTCGCCGTCTGGGTCCCGGCTCTGCGCCGCAACGCTTGCGCGTTGCAGCTTGTCCGGGACACGAGCGTCGCAACGCCGAACTTCGCGCCAGCTAACCAAAATCCTCCGGCCTGAGCTCGATCGGCTTGCCGTGCGGGGTGCGATCGGCCGCATGGTCCCAGGCGTCGCGGTAGCGGTGCAGGGTTTCCGTCGAGGCGACGCCCTTGCGCGCAACCAGACCCTCCAGCGTGGCGAGCCAGTGCAGATAATAGGTCTCGCCCGTATCGGGATCGCCGGCCGCCTGCGCGCGCTTGATCTCGGAGGCCAGGCTTGCTGCCCATTCCGGCCAGGTGAAGACGCCGCGCTCGTGCAGCGTCAATGCCATCGCGAACGCGTGCGCCTCCCACGGCGCGCGGAACACCGGGCCGTCGTCATCGCGGGGAATGCTGGGTATGGCCGCGGTGGCTGCGGCAGCAGCGGTACCGCTCATCGCGCCGGGTCCAGATAGGGCTCGAACGCGTCGATCGAGACTTTCAGGGTGGGATCACCATCCTCGCCCCAGAGATCACGGCCTTCGAACACCACCGTGTAAAGCCACTGCGGGTTCTCGCCGAGCTCCATCGCCGCTGAATCCGGAAACACGTGGCAGCCGTGGTTCAATTCGACCACGCCGACATGGCCGCGCACATAGCGCGGCAGCCGCGTATGCGTGGCCGGATGGATGTTCCTGGCGCGCACGCGATCGCCGATCTTGAACTTGGCGGGCGCGGGGGCAGGGCGGGCGAACTTGCCGCGCACCATGGTGCGCTCGACGCCTTCGACCTTCAGCTTGCCGTGCTTGAGGGCCTTGGCAGGCTGCATCGCGTGGCCGGCGGCGACTTCCTCGCGGGTGAGGTAGCCCTTCTCGATCAGCATCTCCTCGAGCCCGAGAAACCATTTCTTGTAATAGGAGCTCGACAGATACACGTGCGGCGGGATCATCTCGCGATAGAAGCGCGAGGTGTCGATGTTAAAGGCGCCGGCCGCGCCCATTGCACGCACCATCGCCAGCACGCGGGATTCCCATTCCGCATGGAACACCGGCTCGTTGGGCTCGGGTTCGACCTTGCCGAACCCGTCCATGCCGCCCATGTCGTGCACGCCGTTCATGACGGCGCTCCGGGCTGTCGCGGGAAGCCGGTGCCGATCATGGAATCGCGCGTGACGAGCTCGGCGAGCTGTTCCTCGCTCCAGCCCTCGGTACCTTCGGGGCGCATCGGCAGCACCAGAAAGCGCGTTTCGGCGGTGGAATCCCACACCCGGATCTCGATGTCCTTCGGCAGGGTGACGTCGAAGTCGGCGAGCACGCCGCGCGGATCCTTCACGGCGCGGGAGCGATAGGGCGCCGCCTTGTACCAGACCGGCGGCAGCCCCAGCATTTCCCAGGGGTAGCAGGAGCACAGCGTGCACACGACCATGTTGTGGCGCGCAGGCGTGTTCTCGACCACGACGAGATGGTCGCCGACGCGGCTGACATGGCCGAGCGTGCCGATCGCCTTGGAGCCATCCTCGAGCAGCGCCTTTTTGAACGCCGGATCGGTCCAGGCCTTGGCGACGACGCGTGCGCCGTTGTGCGGGCCGATCTTGGTCTCATAGGCCTGGATGATGGCGTCGAGCGCGGCGGGCTCGACATAGCCTTTTTCGGTCAGGATCGTCTCGAGCGCGCGCACGCGCAGCTCGGTCTCCGACAGCTCGGAATGGTCGTGATCGTGGTGGTGGTGATGGTCGTGATCATGGCTCATGGCGGCGAAGATTAAGCGCAATGGCCCAGGCCTGTCGAGTATGCGCTGCGGCGCAACCGGGTCCCATATTCGTGAGGCCGGATGTAGGCTAGCATCGCCGCAAAGCAGATGGGGAGACGTTGGTGACGGACTACGTGAAGATCGAAAAGGGCCTCGGACCCGAGGGACGGATTGCGGTGGTGCGTTTCGATCGGGGCGACGGCATCAACGCCCTGTCACCCGAGGCAATGCGGCAGCTGACCGCGGCGGCGCGCAGCTTCGAGGACGATGCCGCGACGTCGGTCGTCGTATTGACCGGCAGCTCGGGCGCGTTCAGCGCCGGCTTCGACCTCAAGGACGCCGAAGGGCGCTCGCGCAAGGAGATGGACCTCGGCACGCTGCGGCGGCACCTCAAGCTCGGACCGCGCCTAACGCACGCCTGGCAAGCGATGGAGCAGATCACGATCGCGGCGATCGAGGGTTTTTGTGTCGGCGGCGGCGTGGCCCTCGCCGTCGCGCTCGACTTCCGCATCATGGGCCGCGATGCACATCTGCGCGTGCCCGAAATCGGCCTCGGCATGAACATGAGCTGGCAGAGCATCCCGCGCATGCTGCACCTGATGGGGCCGGCCCGCACCAAGCAGGCGGTGATCCTGGCTGATGAGCGCATCTCAGCGGATGAGGCCCATCAATGGCGACTGGTGGAGCAGGTGGTCGATCCCGGCCATGCCTTCGATGCCGCCATGGATCTTGCGCGCAAGGTCGCCGCGCAGCCACCGCTCTCGGTCGCGATGACCAAGCTGACCGTCAACCGGCTCGCGCATGCGCTGGACGATCTCGCCAGCCACATGGACGTCGACCAGTTCGCGCTCGCCAGCCTCAGCGAGGATCACAAGGAGGGCGTCGAGGCGTTCCTGGGCCGCCGCAAGCCACGCTTCAAGGGGCGATAGATTGATGCCAGGCCATTGATCGCACAACCGGCAGTTCGTATACGCGGCGCAGGGACAAGAGCAGGCTCGCCCACGGGCCGCACAGGCGACGACGATCGAGGGGGAGGGCCCATGACTGCTAGCTCGCAGGCGCCAGAGGCGAAAGGGTTTCGCTGGAAACTGGTCGCGCCGCTCGTGGTGTGGCTGGTGATCTATCTGTGGCCGGTGCCTGCAGGGCTCAACGTCAATCAGTGGCACTATTTCGCCGTGTTCGCGGCCGTCATCACCGGGCTCATCCTGGAATCGATGCCGGTCGGCGCGGTCGGCTTCATCGGCCTCACGGTCGCGGGCGTTGCCGGCTATATCGATCCCGATCCCGGCAAGTCGCTGCGCTGGATGCTGGCGGGCTTTGCCGAGAGCACGGTCTGGCTCATCGTCGGCGCCTTCGTGTTCTCGATCGGCTATCGCAAGAGCCAGCTCGGCCGGCGCATTGCATTGGTGCTGGTGCAGCGCCTTGGCCGCAACACGCTCGGCCTTGGCTATGCCGTGGCGATGTCCGACTTCCTGCTCGCGCCGGCGACGCCGTCGAACACCGCGCGCAGCGGCGGCATCGTCTATCCCATCATCAGCAACATCCCGCGCATCTATGGCTCAGAGCCGGGGCCGACCGCCGGCAGGATCGGCACCTATGTGATGTGGACGGCCTTCGCCGCGACCGCCGTCACGAGCTCGCTGTTCTTCACCGCGCTTGCGCCCAACGCGGCGGCGCTGGCGATCGCCAAGAAGACCGCCGGGGTCGAGGTCAGCTGGGGCCAGTGGTTTCTCGGCTTCGCGCCGCTCGGCATCCTGCTGATGGTCCTCGTGCCGCTGCTCAGCTATTTGGTCTGCCGGCCCGAGGTGAAGCGCAGCCCGGAAATCACCGAATGGGCGGCGAAGGAACTCGCCGGGATGGGCCCGATGTCGCGCAACGAGTGGATCATGCTCGGCCTGATCGTGCTCGCGATGTTCCTGTGGATCGCGGGCTCCAGCCCGGACATCCACGTGCCCGTGCTCGGCTCGAACTTCGTCAATGCCACCACCGTGGTGTTCATCGTGATCTCCCTGATGCTGGTGACCGGTGTGATCGAGTTTGCCGACATCGTCAGCGAGAAGAGCGCCTGGGAGGTGTTCTTCTATTTCACCTCGCTGCTGACGCTGGCCTCCGGCCTCAACGAGATCGGCTTCATCAAATGGTTCGCGACCGAATACGCAAAGCCGCTCGCCGGGCTATCGCCGTCGACCGCGATGCTGCTGCTGGTCGCGCTGTTCTTCTGGATCCACTATTTCTTCTCGAGCATCACCTCGCATGCCGCCGCCGTGCTGCCCGTCGTGCTCGCGGTCGGATCGGGCATTCCCGGTCTGCCGGTCACGACCCTCGCCATGCTCTGCATGTACTCGCTCGGCCTGATGGGCGTGATCTCGCCTTACGCGACAGGACCGGCGCCGATGTATTTCGGCAGCGGCTATATCGGAAAGGGCCAGTTCTGGGGTTTTGGCCTGCTCTTCGGGCTGCTCTATTTCGCAGGTCTTCTGCTGATCGTGCTGCCCTGGTTGCAGATGGGATGAGCCCGGGCGGGAGACTGATACCCTCTGCGAAGGAATATTCTTCTCCGGAGAGGGATTGGGGAATCTTCGTCCATCTCCTCGCAAATATCTGAAATTGCAAGAAAGACTGGAAAAGGCGATGGTGCGTGCTGCGGTGCAGCGCGTTTCCCCCAGAGGCGTGTGCTGCTGTTCCATCTCCAGTCGCTGATGCGACCCGGCTTTCGTTCGCCTTTTCGGGTGGGCGAGAGAACTATTGTGCATGAAGGCCGTCTCCATGAACGCTCACCAATCGCTCGCCGTCGGACAGCCGATTGCGCCGCCTGAAGCGATTTCACCTGCCGCAGCCGAGCCGGACGCGATGGTTCGCTTCGCCGGCATCTCGAAAACCTATCCGGCCTATCGCGGCAAGCCCGGCGTCAACGCGCTGCAAGATATCGATTTCGCAATCCCGCGCGGTTCCATCACCGGCGTGATCGGCCGCTCCGGCGCCGGCAAGTCGAGCCTGGTCCGGCTCATCAACGGGCTGGAGAAGCCGACCACGGGACGGGTCGTCGTCGACGGCAGCGACATCTCGGCGCTGGCGGGGG
>NZ_AJQF01000046.1:0-12045 GCF_000261705.1 Bradyrhizobium genomosp. III
GGCATGATCTTCCAGCACTTCAACCTGCTGTCGTCGCGCACCGCCGCCGACAACATCGCGCTGCCGCTCGAGATCGCCGGCTGGTCCAAGG
Organism: Bradyrhizobium genomosp. III; assembly: GCF_000261705.1. Lineage (NCBI taxonomy): Bacteria > Pseudomonadati > Pseudomonadota > Alphaproteobacteria > Hyphomicrobiales > Nitrobacteraceae > Bradyrhizobium > Bradyrhizobium genomosp. III. The sequence goes on from NZ_AJQF01000046.1 coordinate 92, forward strand.
CCGACATCAAGGCCCGCGTCACCGAGCTGCTCGCGCTCGTCGGCATCGCCGACAAGCACGACCGTTATCCCTCGGAGCTCTCCGGCGGCCAGAAGCAGCGCGTCGGCATTGCCCGCGCGCTGGCGACGCGGCCGAGCGTGCTCTTGTCGGACGAGGCGACGTCCGCGCTCGATCCGCAGACGACACGCGCGATCCTCGATCTGCTCGCCAACATCAACCGCGAGCTGGGCGTGACCATCGTGCTGATCACCCACGAAATGTCCGTGGTACGCCAGCTCGCCAAGGAAGTGGTCGTGCTCGACGCTGGCCACGTGGTCGAGAGCGGCCATGTCGCCGACATCTTCACCCATCCAAAACATCCGATCACGCAGTCCTTCCTCGCGGAGGTCATCGGCGACAGCCTGCCGGTCTCGCTGGCGAGCCGGATCGTGGCGGAGCCGCCCGTTGGCGGGCAGGCCGTGATCCGCGTCCAGGTCCGCGGGGCAGGGGCCGGCGACACCGTGGTGGCGCGGCTCGCCCGCGAGCTCGGCCTCGACGTCGCGCTGCTGTCGGCGCGCATCGACGAGATCGGCGGCCAGCATGTCGGCTCGCTCGTTCTCGGCATTCCTGGCCGCGAGGACGCGCAGGCGCGGGTCCTTGCCTGGTTGTCTCAATATCAATTCCCGGCGGAGCATCTCGGCTATGTCGCCTGAACTCATCAATTTGATCATCCAGGCTACCTTCGAGAGCCTGTACATGGTCGGCATCGCGGCGCTGCTCGGCACCGTCTTCGGCCTGCCGCTCGGCGTCTTCCTCGCGACCAGCCGGAAGGGCGAGCTGTTCGCGGCCCCACTCGTCAACCGCGTGCTTGGCATCGTCGTCAATGCGACGCGTTCGACGCCGTTCATCATCCTGGTCGTGGCCATCATCCCGTTCACCCGGCTTGTCGCGGGCACCTCGATCGGTTCGACCGCCGCAATCGTGCCGCTGACGATCGCGTCGGCGCCGTTCATCGCGCGTCTGGTCGAAGCTGCGATCCGGGAGGTCGATGGCGGCCTGATCGAGACGGCGTCCTCGTTCGGCGCCTCGCCGCTTCAGATCGTGTTCAAGGTGCTGATCCCCGAGGCGCTGCCGGGCCTGTTGCTGGCGCTGACGCTCGCAGTGGTCAGCCTGCTCGGCTACTCCGCGATGGTCGGTGCGGTCGGCGGCGGCGGCCTCGGTGATCTCGGCATCCGCTACGGCTATCAGCGCTTCATGCCGGAGATGATGCTGGCCGTCGTCGTCGTGCTGATCGCGCTGGTGCAGCTCGTCCAGAGCGCCGGCGATTATCTGGCACGTCGGGTCAACCGCCGGCTGCGGCATCACTGATAGCACCATCCTGAAAATGGAGACTTCAATGCGCTTTCTCGCAACCCTTGCGGCTGCAGCCTTGCTTGCGACCACGGTCCATGCCGAAACCATCCGCGTCGGCGTCACCGCCGGTCCCCATGCCGAGATCATCGACGTCGTGAAGAAGGTCGGCGCCGAGCGCGGCCTCGACATCAAGGTGGTCGAGTTCACGGATTATGTGATCCCGAACCAGGCGCTGGCCCTGAAGGATCTCGAGGCCAATTCGTTCCAGCACGAGCCGTATCTGAAGAACCAGATCTCCAAGACCGGCTGGAAGATCGTCAAGGTCGCCAACACGATCGGCTCGCCGCAGGGCGTCTATTCGCAGAAATACAAGACGCTCGCCGACCTGCCGGAAGGTGCCCGTGTCGCGATCGCCAACGATCCCTCCAACGGCGCGCGCGGCCTGATGATCTTGGCGCTGCACGGCGTGATCAAGCTGAAGGACAACAACAACGTCGCCTCGACCATTGCCGACATCACCGAGAACCCGAAGAAGCTGCGCTTCGTCGAGCTCGATGCCGCCCAGCTGCCGCGCGCGCTGCAGGACGTCGACGTCGTCTCCATCAACAACAATTACGCGGTGCAGGCCGGCCTCAATCCGGCGACCGACGCGATCGCCCGCGAGAATCCCGACGGCCCCTGGGTCAACATCCTCGCCGTTCGCGAAGAGGACAAGGACAAGCCCTGGGTGAAGCCGCTGATCGAGGCCTATCACTCCGCGCCGGTGAAGGAGTTTTTGGAGAAGCGCTTCAAGGGCACCTATCTGCCGACCTGGTAAGGCGAGCGGGCGCGTCAGGCCGCCAACCTGGCGCGTCGCAGCGTCTCCGAGGGCTTTTCGGCGAAGTGACGCTTGTAGTCGAGCGAGAACTGGCTGAAGTGCCAGAAGCCGTGCTGCACGGCGACGTCGTAGACCGAGGCATCGGTGCCGCCGGCGCGTTTCAGATCGCGCCGCACGCGGTTCAGCCGCATTGCTCGCCAGTAGTGCATCGGGCTCGTTCCCAAAACCTCCTGGAAGCAATAGCCGAGCTTGCGCGGGCTGGCGCCGACCGCCTTGCAGACCTGCAGCAGCGAGAGCGAGCGATCGCCGCTGCCATGCATCAGCGCCCGCGCACGATCGACGGTGCGCTTGCGCGCCGCGGCGCTGCGGCCGGGATCGCTGGGGCGTGCGGTCGGCAGCATGTCCATGATCTCGACGAGAAGGCCGTCTTCCAGCGCCTGCCCGACGGCCGGATCGTCGAACCGCTCGGGGGCAGTCGAGATGGTCTCGTGGATCGCGGCAAGGTGAGCGCGCAATCGCGCGACCGGTGCCTGCGCCATCTCGATCACCCGCAACTGGTGCCAGACTGCGCGCGGCAGCTCGATATCGAGCCGGGCCGCAAGCTCCTCGATCAGCGCCGCGCTGGCGACAACACCGCGCAGCTCGAATGATTTCGGCGTGCACATATCGACCTCGGCGTCGATGCAGGCGATGACCTGGGCACCTGCAACGCTGGCGCCGTTGCAATTGACCTCGCCGTCACTATGCCAGGGCAGACCGATGCCGAAGCTGTCGGCCCCCAGCTGGCCGTATTGGCGGACCTGCTGGCTGGTGATCTCGCGGAAGACGTCGAGCTGGGGCAGGGAGAGTTGGGTGAAGCTGCCCCTGAAGGCTCCGGCGCTGATCTGGTCGTAGCTGAGCCGCCAGCGACCAAGCGAAGCGCAATGCTCGTCGACATCGGTGCTGCTGGCCTGAAACAGGCCGGCAGCCGAGTCCAGAGTCGGAAGAGTTGCGCCTAAGGGCATGACGACACGTCGAAATTCACCACCCAAGAGCCAGCAAGAACCACGCCAGACTGGCACGGCCATAGGCGCTGTCCAGCAAAATATTGCCGGATCTCGATAACGCCCGATGGCGCCGCGGTGCAGGCTTCGGTCCTGCCGTTCCGACATCGCAGCCGGGACGGCGCTTTGCGGAGGGATCGAGATGCGACCGACCGAGATCATGCGCGGCAGCCCGCCCGCGCCCGAGGCGCAGGTGACGCGCGCCAATTGGCGCAGCTTTCCCGCGATCCGCTGGGGCTTTACCCACACCCGCGAAGTGCTGCCGACCGCAGAGATCCGCCGCTCGGCCCAGCCGACGCTAATGCGAAGCGCGCCGCGCGAACTGGCAAAACTCGGCTTCACCGCGCCTGATGGCAAAGCGACCACGATCGAAGCCACGCTCCGCGAGACCTTTGCCGATACGCTCCTCGTCATGCACCGGGGCACGCTGATCCACGAATGGTACGGCGACGGCATGGGCGTGACCACACCGCATCTGATCTGCTCGATCAGCAAGGCGATCGCCGGCACGCTCGGCGGCATGCTCGCCGCGCGCGGGCTGCTCGATCCCGAGGCGAGGGTGGTGCGCTACGTGCCGGAGTTGGAGACGTCGGTCTACGCCGGCTGCACTGTCCGCAACCTGCTCGACATGGCCGTCGCCATCAAGTTCGAGGAGGATTACGAGGACCCCGCCGGCGACGTTGCGCGCTATCGGTTCTCCTCGGGCTGGGACGTGCCGCCGCCGGGCGCCGAGGCAGGCCACCAGCGCGCCTATCTCACGACCTTGCGCGGCACCGGCAAGCCGCACGGCAAGGTGTTCCACTACGTCTCGCCCAATACCGAGGTGCTCGGCTGGGTCTATGAGCGTGCCTGCGGCATGCCCTATCATCGCATCCTCTCCGAATATCTCTGGCAGCCCCTGGGCGCGGAGGAGGACGGCTCGCTCACGCTCGACAGCCACGGCATGGGCCGCATCGCCGGCGGCATCTCCGTCACCGCGCGTGACCTCATCCGTTTCGGCGAGATGATCCGCTGCCGCGGCGTGGTCGAGGGGCGGCAGGTGGTGCCGGGCTGGTGGATCGACGACATCCGCGAGAACGGCGATCCCAAGGCCTGGGCCGACGGCGACCTCGCCGAGTTCTTCCCAGGCGCGCTCTACCGCAGCAAATGGTTCACGATCGATCCGTCGCGCAACGCGCTGACCGCGATCGGCATTCATGGCCAGCACCTCTATGTCGACCTCGACTCGGACACCGTCATCGTCAAGCTCGCGACACAGCCCAAGGCGATGGACGTGCCGATCGACCAGCGCTGGTTCGCCGCCTTCAGCGCCATCACCTCGCATCTCGCCTGATTTCTGGACATCCCCATGCTCGATACCGTCAAGGCCAAATCGCAAGCAGAGACCGCGACGCCGCATCCGCTTGATCCGCTGACGGCCGAGGAGATCACCGCCGCCTGCACGCTGGTGCGCGCCGACGTGACCTCACCCGAGAACTGCCGCTTCCCGACGGTCCGGTTGGAGGAGCCGACCAAGCATGAGCTGGCTGCAGGCGGCGTAGGGCGCCGCGCCTTCGCGTTGACGCTTGACGTCACCACGGGCGAGGCCATCGAGCATATCGTCGATCTCGGACGTGGCGAGATCGTCGGCCGCAAGGTCGTCCCGAACCGCGAGGCGCCCTACGGGCAGCCGCCGGTGATGCTGGAGGAGTTCTTCAAGTGCGAGGCCGTGGTGAAGGCCGATCCCGGATGGCGCGCGGCGATGGCGCGGCGCGGGCTCTCCGACAAGGACATCGAGCTGATCCAGGTCGATCCGTTCTCGTCGGGTTTCTTCGACAAGGAGTTCGAGCGCGGCGCCCGTATCGTGCGTGCCGTCAGCTATTTTCGCGAGCACCTCCAGGATAACGGCTATGCGCACCCGATCGAAGGCGTTGTCGCTGTCGTCGACCTGATCGGCGGCAAGGTCATCGACCTCACGGATGAGGATCCCATCGTGCCGATTCCGCGCAAGAAGCGGAACTACGGCGCGCATGAGATGACCAATCTGCGCACCGACATCAAGCCGCTGCACATCGAGCAACCCGAGGGCGCGAGCTTTCGCGTCAATGGCTGGAAGGTCGACTGGCAGAAATGGAGCTTTCGCATCGGCTTCACGCCGCGCGAGGGCCTCGTGCTGCATCAGCTCGCCTACCAGGACGGCGCGCGCAAGCGCTCCCTGATCCATCGCGCCAGCGTCACCGAGATGGTGGTGCCTTACGCCGATCCGACCGCGAACCATTTCTGGAAGTCGGCGTTCGATGCCGGCGAATACGGCCTCGGCATGCTCGCCAATGCGCTCGAGCTGGGCTGCGACTGTCTCGGCAACATCCGCTATTTCGACGTACCGGCGGCGGACAGCAAGGGCGAGCCCTTCGTCATGCAGAACGCCATCTGCATGCACGAGGAAGACTACGGCATCGCCTGGAAACATTATGAGTTCCGCAACGGCCTGTTCGAGGTCCGCCGCTCACGGCGGCTCGTGATCTCGTTTTTTGCGACCGTCGGAAATTACGATTACGGCTTCTACTGGTATCTCTACCAGGACGGCACGATCCAGCTGGAGACCAAGCTCACCGGCATCATCCAGACCGCCGCCGTGCCATCAGGCGAGACGTACAAATGGGGCGGCATGGTCGACGACAATCTGGGCGGACCGACGCACCAGCACTTCTTCAACGTCCGCCTGCACATGGATCTCGACGGCGGCGGCAACACCGTCACCGAGCACGATTTCGTGCCGCGGCCCTGGGGTGGCGACAATCCGCACGGCAATGTCTTCGACACCACGACGCGGGTGCTGTCGCGCGAGCATGACGCGGCGGGCATCGCCAATGGCCAAACCGGCCGGTTCTGGAAGATCAGCAATCCCAACGAGACCAACTCGGTCGGCAATGCTCCGGCCTACAAGCTCGTCGTCAATCCGAGCCCGCTGATGCTGGCGCAGGAGGGCAGTTGCGTGCGCAAGCGCGGCGGCTTCGCCACCAAGCATGTCTGGGTGACTGCATTCGATCCGGCCGAGAAATACGCAAGCGGCGATTATCCCAACGTCCATGCCGGCGGCGATGGCCTGCCGCGTTATGCCGCGAAGGACCGCAACATCGAGAATGCCGATATCGTGGTGTGGCACTCTTTCGGCCACACCCATGTCTGCAAGCCCGAGGACTTTCCGATCATGCCGGTGGAATATGCCGGCTTCCTGCTGAAGCCGACCGGCTTTTTCGCCGCCAATGCGGCCGGCGACATCCCGCCGGACCGCAACAGCCGCAGCGTGCTCGCAACCGCGAGCAACACTGCCGACGAATCCTGTTGCCGCGCCGGCAAGTCATAGAGTTCGATCGGGCTCGATCGGATTCTTCGGTAGCGCCGACCGGCGTGGTCATTGGCGATTCTCGCGCGGTAGCAAGCTGATCGTTTCCGACCATCGCCGAATGGTGAGGGAATGTTTCTGTCTAGAAGCATTCCAAACGTGTGGAGCACGACGGCTGCGTGGACCGTACGCGGCATCGGCATGAGCGCATTCGTCGCACGCGCCGCGCACGCCTCTGGAGAGATTCTAACTTCGTTCCTATCGCACTCCCAAACCGCCTGAGTTAGGGCGGGACACCAAAAACGATACCGGCAAAGCCGGCAGTGCGTGGGGCCTCGAAAGACGTGACCGACTACCAACTTTCTTCGCGTGAATGCGCGCGTCGTGGACAGATTCGGGTGCTGCTCCTCGGGGCGGTCAGTACATTCTCGCTCGTGGTTCCCTTTGGTTCCGTGGAGGCGCAGACACAGATTCCCGCTGTCACCGTCGATGCGCCGGTTGAGCGCGCCCGTCCTGCCGCGGTTGCTTCGTCGCGAAGAGCGGCAACACGCACCTCTCGCGCCAATCGTCGCTCATCTGCGCAACCAGCCGCGCCAACCCAGTCGGCCTCGTCGAACGGCGCGACGGGCGAACGTGCCAATGGCCCGGTGCGCGGTTTCGTCGCCACGCGAAGCGGCACGGCCACCAAGACCGATACACCGTTGATCGAAACCCCGCAGTCGGTCTCAGTCGTCACCACCGACCAGGTCAGGAACCAGGGCGCGGTCTCGATCGGCGAGGCGCTGCGCTACACCGCCGGTGTCAGCGGCGACGTCAATGGCGGGTCGGACACCCGCTTCGGCGCTCTCCAGATCCGCGGCTTCGACACGACCATGTCGGGTCTCTATGTCGACGGCCTGCGAATTCCCTCGAGCAACTACGTCCACTTCAACGGCCTCGATCCCTACGGGGCCGAGCGCCTGGAGGTGCTCAAAGGACCGTCCTCGGCGATGTATGGCGGCAGCGGCACCGGCGGCATCCTCAACTACGTGACCAAGCTGCCGACGGCGCAGCAGTTCGGCGAGGTCTCGATCTCCGGCGGCAGCTTCAACCGCTATCAGGGCCAGTTCGACATGGGCGGCGCCGCCAACAAGGAAGGCACGGTGCTGTGGCGCCTCACCGGCGTCGTCCGCGAGGGCCAGACCCAGGTCGACTTCACCAAGGACAACCGCGTCTTCATCGCCCCCGCCGTCACGTTCAAGCCGAACGAAGACACCACCATTACCTTGCTCGCCAACTATCAGAGGGACAGGGCAGGGTGGGGCCTTCAGTTCCTGCCGGCCTCGGGCACGGTGTGGCCGAACAACGGCCGCACCATTCCGGTCTCGTTCTTCGCGGGCGTGCCGAGCTTCAACGCGTTCAACACCGAGATCGCGACCGCCGGCTACCAGCTGTCGCACAATTTCACCGACAACATCACCTTCCGGCAGAACCTGCGTTACGCCTATCAGCACAACGAGGAAAAGGTGTTTTACGGCGGCGGCTATACCGACGAGGCAGCGGGGCAGCTCGCGCGCTTCGGCAGCTACAGCAACTCCTACATCAACTCCTTTGCAGTGGACAACCAGCTCCAGGGCAGGTTCACCACCGGTATCCTCAGCCACACCACGCTGGTTGGCGTCGACTACCGTAACACATCGTTCCGCGACACCGCTTTCTCCGTCAGCACATCAGCGCCCGAGATCAACGTCTTCAACCCGGTCTACAGCTACGACTGGACCATCGGCGGCATGAGCGACAACACCGGCGTCAAGCAGTCGCAGGTCGACCTCTATGCGCAGGATCAGATCAAGCTCGGTCGGCTGTCGTTCCAGCTCGGCGGGCGCCAGGATTTCGTGACGACGCAGGTCGACAGCGGACTCTCGAACACCTCGGTCTCGAAAGATGCGTCAGCCTTCACCGGCCGCGCCGCATTGATGTACAATTTCGACAACGGCATCGCCCCCTATTTCAGCTATTCCGAGTCGTTCCTGCCGGTGCTCGCGACCGGTCCGGCTGGACAGATGCTCAATCCCGAGACCGGCGTCCAGTACGAGGTCGGCGTCAAGTATCAGCCGCTCGGCTGGAATGCGCTGTTCACCTTCGCCGCCTTCGACCTGACGCGTGACAACGTCGCTGTGTACGTGCCTGCAACCACCTTTTACGAGCAGATCGGGCAGGTGAAGTCGCGCGGTATCGAGCTCGAAGGCTCGATGTCGCTCGCCGACGGCTGGAACCTGCGGGCGGCCTACGCCTATATCGATGCCATGGTCACGCAGGATCCGGTCAATGTCGGCAAGGCGCCGGTCACCGTGCCGCTCAACCGCGCTTCGCTGTGGAGCGACTACACGCTCCAGAACGGCATGCTGGCGGGCTTGCAGTTCGGCGGCGGCGTTCGCTATGTCGGCGCGACCTGGGGCGATGATGCCAACACGTTCAAGGTGGGATCGGCGACCGTGCTGGATGCGCTTCTTGCCTATACCCGTGACAATTGGCGGCTGTCGCTGAACGTCACCAACCTTGCGGACACGCGCTATGTCGCGGCCTGCTACGGCCTTTCGGGCTGCATGTATGCCGAGGGACGGAAGGCCATCGGCAAGCTGACTTATCGCTGGTGAAATCGAAGACGGTCCGGCGATGGCGAGCCGGACCTGCTGGATGAGAGTGCAAGACGATGAGAGCGACATTCGGCAAGCTGCATCGCTGGGCGGGACTGCTCACGGCCGGATTCCTGTTCTTTTCCGGCATCACCGGCGCGATCATCTCCTGGGATCACGAGATCGACGACGTTCTGAACAGCCATCTGTTCGACGTCAGCAGCAAAGGCCCGGCGATCCCCTCGATCGAGCTCGCCAAGACGATCGAGCAGCGCGATCCCCGCGCGCGCGTCGTCTACCTCTTCATGACGCCGGAGCAGGGCCATTCGCTGTGGTTCTTCGTCATGCCGCGGATCGATCCGGCGACCGGCAAGCGCTACGCCCTCGACTACAATCAGGTCTTCCTCGATCCCAACACCGGCGCGGAGCTGGGCCGGCGCTATTGGGGCGCGGTCTGGCCCGTCACGCGGGAGAACTTCGTCTCGTTTCTCTACAAGCTGCACTACACGATGCACATCCCGGAGTTCTGGGGCAGCGACCGCTGGGGCATGCGCGTGCTCGGCGTGATCGCCATCATCTGGACCATCGATTGCTTCGTCGGCTTCTATCTGACGCTGCCCTCGCGCCGGCGCGCCAAGGCGGCGCGGGCGCCTGCCGTCACGCGCCAGCTCGACCGCGGCTTCTGGGCGCGCTGGGCGCCGGCCTGGACCATCAAGACCTCCGGCAGCGCCTACCGGATCAATTTCGACATCCACCGCGCCTTCAGTCTCTGGACCTGGGGCGTGCTGTTCGTCATCGCCTTCACGGCGTTCTCGCTGAACCTCTATTTCGAGGTGTTCTCGCCGCTGATGAAGATGGTCTCGAACTACACGCCGACACCCTATGAGCAGCGGCCTTATCGCGATCTCGACGATCCCATCGAGCCCAAGGTCACCTTCGCGGACATCGCCGCACGCGCCGCCGCCGACGGCAAGGCGCGGGGCTGGACGATCCCGGTGGGCTCGGTCAATTACGGCCCGGCCCATGGCGTCTATGCCGCCGCCTTCTTCCACCCCGGCGACGATCACGGCGCCGGCGGCGTCGGCCCGGCCCAGCTCTATTACGACAGCGAGGACGGCCGCCCGATCGGCGAGCGGCTGCCCTGGGTCGGTACTGCCGCCGACATCTTCGTCCAGGCGCAATTTCCGCTGCATTCGGGTCGCATCGTCGGACTGTTCGGCCGCATCCTGATCTCGATCATGGGGCTGGTGGTCGCCGCACTCTCGGTGACCGGCGTCGTGATCTGGTGGCGCAAGCGCCGCGCCCGCATCCGCGTCCGCGAGACCGCGGCGGTGCGTCTGACCCGGCAGCTGACGCCGGCGGAGTAGGGCGCCCGCAAGGTCGTTGCGGATGAACCTTCCCGCCTGCAGCGGGCACAAAGACTGGAGATCGCTCCCAGTCCGCGGACATCGAATGAAATCGCTTGCCTTGCTCTGCCTGCTTGTCCTGGCGACGCCCGTCCATGCGGCCACGCCCGAGCAGCACTATCTCGACCTGCGCGACCGCTACATCGCAAAATTCTCGAGTGCCAAGGAAAGCGATGAGATCTACAAGCAGCATGATGCGGCGCTCAAGGAGCTGGCGGGCGTGCTGCGCGGCCTGGTGGGACCGGTCACGATCAAGGGGCTCCCCGCAGACGGCAAGTCGAACGTCGACACGCTATTCAAGAGTGATATCGGGTTCGGCCATCTCGACGGGCTCGGCTTCGCTTCCGAAGGCGACAAGATGCAGGCCGTGGTGACCACCACGGGGTTGCTCACGCACTGGCTGCGCGAGCATCGCGAGGACGGCATGCCGCAGGACAGCGGCGCCGCGTTCAAGTCCGACCGCTTCTATTATCAGGCGATCCAGGACTCCGCCTTCGCCAAATATGCCGAGCTGCCGATCACAAAGCCCGCATCCGCGAGCGCTGCAGTCGCCGTGCTCGGCCTGCGCGGCAATGGCGGGCTCAAGGGAGCGCCGGATGAAATCGACGTCGTCGCGATCAAGGGCGATAAGGTCTACTTCCTCGCCACATCGGACGCGGTAAAGACCGCTGAAATTCCGGCCTGCGAGCGCGTGTGGAAACAGATGATGGCCAAACCCGTCAACAAGAAGGATCCGCGCGGCGACATGGCCCGCGAGGATCAGGCCATGGCCGCCTACACGACATGCTTCGCCAAGGAAGCGCCGAGCCAGAGCTGGTACGCAGCGGCCGTGAAGAAGGCGCAGAGCCAGTTGGAGCTGCTGCCGCTGCGGTAGCGCGCAGGTTAGGCCGACAATTCGACCGATCGGCCGGCCCCATCGATCAGATGCACGCGGTCGATGTCGACATGCGGCAAGAGCGATCGAATCTCATCTTCCGGCATCAGGCTGAACGCCGTCGACAATGCGTCCGCGGCGGTGGCGCTGCGGGACACAGTCGTCACGCTGCGGTAGCGGTGGGCGCAGCCGCCTGATCGGGGATCGAACAAATGGTTGAAGCGCGCCCTGGAATCGAACTGGCAGCCGTAGCCGCCCGAGGTGGACACGGCGCGGTCGACGATCGGCAGCACCGTCTTCGTGCGGCCCACGATGTCGGGATCGGCGATGCCGATCTCCCAGGGCAGTCCGTCCGGACGCGCGCCGATCGCGCGGGGTTCGCCCATGTCGACCAGGCTGCGCGAGATGCCGTGCGCCCGCAGCAGGTCGACCACCTTGTCCGAGACGTAGCCCTGCGCGATCCCGTTCAGGGTGACGGTCATGCCCTTGGGCATCACGATCCGGTCGCGGCTGATCGACAGCCGGCTGCTGCCGATGCGCGC
>NZ_AJQF01000047.1:0-67061 GCF_000261705.1 Bradyrhizobium genomosp. III
TCTCGCGCGAAATGGCTGGCGTAGAGATCCCACAGCGGCTGCACCGTGACATCGAACAGACCGCCCGTCAGCGTGGAATAGTGCTGCGAGGTCGCCAGCAGATCGACCATTTCGGCGGCGGGATCGATCAGGACACCGGTCCGGTTCAGCGCGACCAGGGTCGAATCGTTCAGGTAAAGGCTGAACAGCCGCTCGAGCCGCCGCGCCTCGGCACAGGCCAGCGAGATCAGCCGTTCCGCCCGGCTGCGGTCTTCGTCATGGATCTCCATCGTGGCAACCGCGCCCAGCATCGTGCCACGCCACGTCACCGGCGCGACCTCCGCACGAGCAGGATGTCCCGTGGACAGCGCGCCGAGGCCCGCTGCCGCCGCGCTGATCCGGATGAAGCGTCGGCGCGTCAGTGCTCGCGTCATGGCGTCCTCCTCGATCGTTCGGCCGGCGGGGCTTCGGCCGCTTCGCCGGCCGCAGCGGCGCCGGTGACATTCACCGACGTCAAGACATAGTCCCGGGGCACGTCGTCGAAGCCGACAATCCTGCCGCCGTTCTCTCCGATGAACTTCTCCGCCGCCGCGCGGTCCGAGAACGGAACGGCCTCGTCTCCGCCCATGCCACTTTTGACCCGGCTCTCGATCACGTACAGCGCCTTGCGCGCCTCAATCCAGTTGTCGGCGCCGGGCTTGTCCCAGTCCGGCGCCTTGCCCATGTCGGACACGTAGATCGCCTGAATGTCCTTGGGCTCGTCCGGCAGCATGGTGAAGGCGATTGTGTCCCGCACCGACGAGAACCACACGGGCTCCATCAGGCTCGCGGCGAAGATATGGCCCTTCGGTCCCGGGTGCTCGAGCACGTTCATGCCGCAGTAATGGCCGATGTCTTCCGCGGTCATCCGATGCGGCGGCGGAATCTTCGCGGCCTGCTTCTCGTTGCAGCCCGCGAGTGCGAGCGGCACGAGCAAGGCGAAGAGGATCGTTCGGCGCCTCATAGCTCCCTCCGCGAGAAAGCGAGCGCGGCCAGCCCCAGCGGCAGCAGCGTCCAGCAGAGCAGGGCGGTCAGAAGAACCGGTATCGTCAGGGACGTGGTTTGGGCAAGGCCAGCCATGCCGGCGAAGGTGCTGACATTGGCGAATCCGGTCAGGTTGATGAGCCGGTAGGCGTCGGTCGGATTCGACAGCAGCAGGGCGTTGAGCACACTCGCCGAGATGCTGCGTCCCTGATCGAGCGCAAGCACGCCCAGCAGCGCCATGTCGTAGATCAGCACCAGCAGCAGCCACAATCCGATGCAGATGCCGGCCGCCGTTCCACGGTCGCGCACGAGCGCGCTGACCAGATATCCGATGGCGACGAAAGCGGCGCCAAGCAGCACCGAGGAGCCCACCATCGCCGCGAACGCGAGAAAGCTATCGCTATCGATCTGGCTGCCCGTCGCCGCCAGCGCTCCGACCGCCGCGCCGTAGCCGAGGCAGGTCGCAAACGCGAGAACGGCGAGGTGGCCCAAGAACTTGCCGAGCAGCACCTGCCATCGTGCGACCGGATAGCTCAGCAGCAACAGCATCGTCCCCCGTTCCATCTCGCCGACGATGGCGTCATGGGAGATCAGAAGCGCGATGAGCGGAACGAGAAAGATCGTCAGGCTCGACAGGCTGACGACGACCACGTCCAGGGTGCGAACGCCGACGTTCCCGGTCGGTGCGCTACCGAGAAAGGTCAGTGACAGCGCAAGCCCGGCGAGCAGGAGCGTTGCGGCAAGCACCCAGCGATTGCGGATGGCCTGGTGGACTTCCTTGGCGGCGATGATCAGGACATTCATGGCGCCTGCTCCGATTGCCGGAGGAAATGAGCATAGAGCTCGTCGAGGGTGGGCGGGACCACGTCGACGTCCTCGACGGAATTGCCGGCGGCCGTCGCACGATGCAGAAGCTCGATCTTCCGCTCCGGCGCAGCGTCGATCTCGACGATGTGGCCGTTCAAACGACGGCAGGCCACGTCCTTGGGCGCCCAGGGCGGCATCTCGCTCGGGGCAAGGCCGGCCACCTTGAGGCGGATCCTGGTGGGCAGGCGGGCGAGGCGACGCAGCTCGTCGATCGATCCGTCCGCGACCTTGATGCCGCGGTTCATGATGATGACCCGGCCGGCGCGCTCCTCGAGCTCGGTCAGCGCATGCGACGACAGCAGCACGGTCGCGCCCGCAGCGGAGAGCCGGGCGATGATGTCGTAGAAGGTCTGGCGCAGCTCCGGATCGAGACCGGTGGTCGGCTCGTCCAGCAGCAGCACGCGCGGCTCGCCAAGCAGCGCCTGCGCGAGCCCCAGCCGCTGTCGCATGCCCTTGGAGTAGGTGCCGACCCGGCGGCGGCTGGCGGCTCCGAGACCCACGGCGTCGAGCAGCTCCAGCGACTTTGCGACCGGCTCTCGTTTCAGCCTGGCATAGAAGGCCTGCGTCTCGCGGCCGGTGAGGGCGGGGTCGAAGGAGACGTTTTCCGGCAGGTAGCCGAGCTGTCGTCGGCCGGCGAATTCGCCTGCGGCGGGATTGTCTCCGAGAACCTCAATGGCGCCGCTGGTCGGCCGGATCAACCCGAGCATGAGCTTCATGAGCGTGGTCTTGCCGGCGCCGTTGTGCCCGATCAAGGCGACCAGCTCGCCCTGGCCAAGCGTGAACGACGCACCGCGCACGGCCTCGACCCGGCCATACGCCTTGGTGACATCGCTGACGCGTACCGTGCTGGTCATCGTGTTTCCTTCGCCGAGGTCCGCGGCGGCGACACCAGCGGATGGCTGTCGACCACGCCGCCCGGCAGCAGCGCTGGAAACTGTGCCTGCGCCCAGCGGATCACCTGGACGGCAGGGCTGTTGATCAGAACCTTCGCAGCCGGCGCCGTCCACAGCACGCGATCGATGAGGTCGTTCGGCCGGTACGCCGTGTCGGCGATACCGTCGCCGTTGAGGTCGAATGCCGGATTATCGCTCCAGTAATTGCCGCGCCCCCCGGTCGACCAGTCGAGGTGCCGGGTGCCGACATATTTCACCTGGTTGGCGTTGCCGACGAAGGCGTTGCCCGTGATTTCGTTGCCTTCGGAGCCGGCCGTGAAGTGCACGCCGATGGCACAGCGTTCGAACCAGTTGTTGCGGAATTTGTTGTGATTGGTGTTGTAGATGAACACGCATTTCTCCGGGCCGCTCTTGAGAGTGGTCTCCCGTGCCTGCTGCGGAAGCATGCCTCTCTCGTCGGCGGGACCTTCCTCCGCACTCTGTGTCATCGAGCCGAGCGGGCCGCCCGTGACCCGGTTGTCCTCGATCTGGGCATAGTTCGCGTAGTTGAAGAGCATCCCATGGTCGCGGTCGTGATCGGAGGAGTTGCCGCGGATCACCAGACGGTTCGAATACATGATGGCGTAGCCGACGTGGTTGCCGATCGAGACGTTGCCGCTGACTTCGCTGTCGTTGGTGTACATGTAATGGACGGCGAAGCGGACCTGCTCGAAGCGGTTGTCGATGAAGCGGTCCTTTCGGCTCGAAATCGTGAAGATGCCGTCGCGGCCGTAGCGGAACGTGTTGCCGGCGATGGTGACGTCGGGCGCATTCCACAGCGAGACACCGTTGCCAGCCTCGCTGAGACGCCCGCCACGCAGTCCCTCGATCTCGTTGCGGACGACGCGCGAACCCTGGGCGCCATGCACATAGACACCGAACAGGTTTCCCACCAGCCGGTTGTCCTCGATCTTGGCGCGCTCTGCCGTCTTCTGCAGGAATATCCCGGAATTCATCTCCTGCAGGTCGCGGCCGGATGCCCGGATGGTCACACCGCGGATCGTGACGTCGGGAGCGGTGACGGTGATGACGTTGCCGGAGCCGTCGCCGTCGAGCACCGCGCCACGGCTCCCAACCAGCTCCAGGGGACGGTCGATCCGGATCGAACCGTGATATTCCCCGGGGGAAAGTTCGACGACGTCGCCGGCGCGCGCGCCATCCAGCAGCGCCTGAAGCGGCTGCCCCGGCGCAGCCGTCAACGTCTCCGCATCGGCGAAGCCGGACAATCCGGCGGCGACCAGCGCCGCCGGAAACATGCGTAAGAGAAGACCCACGAGGTCGCTCCAATCAGACCGACGTCAAACCGACTTGGGTTCGACGAACATCCGGCCCTTCATCTCCATATGCATGGCGTGGCAGAACCAGGAGCAGTAGTACCAGTAGACTCCCGGCTTGTCGGCCGTGAAAGTCACCGACGAGGTGGCCATCGGGCCGATCTCCATGTTGATGCCGTAGTTGACGATGCAGAAGCCGTGCGTCAGGTCCTCGACCGCGTCGATATTGGTGATGAAGACGGTGACCTCATCGCCTTGCTTGACCTGGAACTGATCGAGGCCATAGGCGGGCGCGGTGGACGTCATGTAGACGCGCACCTTGTTGCCGTCGCGAATGATCTTCGAATCCGCCTCCAGATTGATGCCGTCCGCCTTGGCCTGCTTGACCGCATCGGCGAACATCGGATCCGCGCGATCGTAGATCGAGATCGGGTTGATCTTCGAGCGGTGGACGATGGTCGCGTCATGCGGCTCGGCGAAGCTCGGGCCGTCGTGCACCAGCTTCATCTGATCGCCCGAAATGTCGATCAGCTGATCATTCTCGGGCTTGAGCGGTCCGACGTTCAGGAAGCGATCCTTCGAGAACTTGTTCAGCGAGATCAGCCACTTTCCATCGGCCTCCTTGGTCTGGCCCATCGAGGAATGGTTGTGACCCGGCTGGTAGTGCACGTCGAGCTTCTGGATGATGGGATTGACCTTCTCACCCTTGAAAGCCCGCTTGGCGAGGTCGATGCTCCACTTGCAGACCTGGCTGTCGAGGAACAGCGTCCTGTAGGCGTTACCCTTGCCGTCATAGGCAGTATGCAACGGTCCGAGTCCCAGCTCGGGCTCCGCGACGACGACGTCGCGCGGCTTGATCTTGTCGTCGAACAGATCGTCGAATTTGCGCACGTCCATCACGGTCACGGTCGGCGAGAGCTTTCCGGCCGCCACGATGTGGATTCCGTCGGGCGCCGTGTTCATGCCGTGCGGATTATTCGAGACCGGAATGTAGCGGGTGTAAGCCGAGCCCTTGCGGCCGTCGATGACGGGCACGCCGTTCATTTCCTTGAAGTCGCCCTTCTTTACGGCCTCTTCGATCCGCTTGATGTTGAAGATGACGACCCAGTCCTGCTCGCTGGCGGTCATTTCGGCGAGCGTGACGCCTTCCTCGCCGTTGTAACAGGTCGCGAAGCAGTACTTGCCCTGGTAGTCGGCGTCGACATTGTCGAGATTTCCGCTGACGATCACCTGCCAGGCCACCTTCATCGTTTCGCCGTCGATCGCGCTGAAGATGGAGTGATACTGCTTGGGATCGTCGAGGACCTTGCCGTCATTGGGCAACGGCACGCCATCCTCGCCGTTGGCGAACACATAGCCCGTGCGCGGATATTTCTGCAGACGCAGGCCGTGGACCGTGTGCTGGTTCGGCAGTTCGACGATCTTGTCGCATTTCATGATGTCGAGCCGCACCCGCGCGACGCGGCTGTTGGCCTTGTCGTTCATGTAGGCATAGCGACCGTCATAGGTGCCGTCCGTGAACGAAATATGGGGGTGGTGGAGGTCGCCGTTCATGAACGTGCCGCCGCGGTTCTTGAGGAATTCGCGGGTGGCGGGCTGCATGCCTTCGGTTAGAACCTTGAGGCTTTCATTGGTCTGGCCCCAGCCGGTCGCACTGCAGCGGTTGAACACCGGAACACGCATCAATTCGCGCATCGAAGGAAGGCCGATGATGCGCATCTCGCCGGACTGGCCGCTCGAGAAGAACACGTAGTATTCGTCGAGCTCTCCCGGCGCGACCTCGGTCTTCTGCACCGCCGGCCTTGCCGCCGGCGCTTTCGGAGCTGCGTTCTTGGTCTGCGCGTCGGCAGACGAGACGAAGCCGCCGTCCTTCAGCGCCACTCCGCCCGCAAGGCCTACGCCCGCCGCAGCCGCCGTCGTTCCGAGCACTGCTCGCCGGCTAACGCCCTTTGCCTGTTCGTTCTCGCTCATGATTGCCTCCTCGGCTTTCGGTTCAGTTTGGTGGTGGAGTTGCGACGGGTGACGCCACGACAGGCTTGCCGCCGGCGGTGATGACGGTCGCGGGACCCTTGCCGCCTGAGCGCATCGCGGGCGAGGACATCGCCGCGAATTTCTCGCGCTTGAGCCGCACCTGGATCATGTGCGGGCAGCGGTGATCGTCGTAATAGAGTTCCTGACAATGCATGCAGTAGATGCACTCATTGACGTTGATGTGACCCTCGGGATGGATCGACTGCACCGGGCATTCCTTGGCGCAGCGTTGGCAGGGTGACCCGCATTCTTCCCAGCGGCGGAGCCATTCGAAGGTTCGGATGCGGCCGGGGATCGCGAGCGCGGCGCCGAGCGGGCAGAGGTAGCGGCAGAAGAAGCGTTCGATGAAGAGTCCGATGACGAGCAGGGCGACTGCGTAGGCCACGAACGGCCAGCTTCGCGAAAACTTCAGGATGATCGCGGTCTTGAACGGTTCGACCTCGGCGAACCGCTCGGCCATGTCGACCGAATAGAGCGACAAGCCGAACAGACCGAGGAAGATGATGTACTTGATCGGCCATAGCCGTTCGTGCAGCCCCCACGGCACCGTTATCTGCGGCACCTTCAGCCATTTCGCGGCCGTGTTGGTGAGCTCCTGCAGTGCGCCGAAGGGGCACAGCCAGCCGCAGAACGGGCCGCGCCCCCAGAACAGAAGCCCGCCGGCCGTTGCAGCCCACAGAATGAAGATCAGCGGAGCGGCGAGGAAGAACTCCCAGCGGAAGCCCGTCACCAGCGCATTGGTAAAGGTGACGACGTTGACGACGGAGAGCTGCGCGTTTGCGTACCAGCCGAGCCAGACCAGAACGAGGGCGAGATACCCCCGCCGCACCCAGGTGTAGAACACCGGGCGGCGCACGAGCAGATTCTGGAAGAAGAAGATACCGGTGAGGGTGGCCAGCATGAACGCGGTGATGCCGATCGAGACGGTGCTCGACCGCCAGATCCGCATCCACAACGGCTCGTCTGCATCCGGGGGCGGGGCGGCCGCAGCGGTGGCCTGCTGCGAGGCCGGAGGCGCCGCGCTCTCCGGTACCGTCACCGCACGCTGCTCACGGCGTATATAACCGTCGGGCAGGGTGTAGCCGAGATCGAAAGTCAGGAACGCCTTGTCGCGGCCGCCGAGGCTGCGTTGCACCAGCAGTTGAAGCTGCCACGGCTGCGTCGGATCCAGGGTGAACTCAGGCGGGGTGACGAACAGGCCGATTTCCCTGAACTCGGGCGCGCCGACCGCGTCCAATGCGCCAAGACGGGTGTGGTTGCGGTCGCGGAAGCGGGTGCTGTTGCCGTCCTGCAGGATTTCGATGCGGTCGAAGATGCCGCCGCGGACATAGGCCGACCCCTTGAAGGAGTAGGGGCCGTTGCCGGCGACGACGATGGCCTGCTGCCCCGGCTTCAGGCTGTCCTTCAGCCGCTGATAGCCGTCCTCGCCGAGCAGGCTGCGGCCGATCGTGGGCGCGGTCACGAGCGCCACGTAGAGCTCGATGAAGGTATCGCTCGCTTCACCCGGTTCGGGATACTGGCCCGCCGCGGCGCTGCCGGACTTCGCAAAGGCGTCGTTGATGTCGCCGATGCCGAGATGAAGCCGGCGTACCGAGCCATCGCCGACGAGGCTCTCCCAGTCGCGCACGTCACTGCGCGCGAGATCGAGCGTCTTGACGACGGGGGGAAGGGCTGCCGAAGCCGCCGCGCCGTCGCCGCCACCGACGCGACCGCTGCGAATGAGCTTGGATGCCGCACGGACGACACTGTCGCCCATTACCAGTACGGTAACGGTCGCGCCGCTCACGATGTCGACCTGCGGCGGCTTCTCGGCACCACTTGCGACCGGCTTCATGTCCTTGCCGATCAGGGCGTTCATGGCGGCGACGATGCGGGCCTCGGGAATGCCGACCAGCACGATCGGCTCCTTGTGATCGACGAGCTTGATTCCGGTGATGACGCCTTTCGGATCGATCCCGGCCAGCAAGTGAATCGGCTTGCCCGAGTACCCGACGGAGTTCGCGAAATCGGAGTTGAGGAAGATGAATCCCTGGAGCTGGTCGCCGCGGTACACTGGTACGATGGGCGGATCGCCTTGCGGCGGGCCGAAACGGTCCGCATTCGGGAAAAATTCCGCAGGCGTAATCTTCGGCAGGTATGTTGGTAAGTCACCGGCGGCGCACGCGGGCGAAATATAAGTCAGACACATCAGCAGCAAGCCTGCGAGCGCTAGCGCTGCACGCCTTGCGAAGGCGGTATCGTCATCCGGTCGCATCAACATATCGATACAAATGCGATTTGCGCGACGGACAGAGGCGCGCGTGCCTTGATATCTTCTTCGATGATTTGTCGCCGCTGACATGCAACACTCATCGCGCGCGACTGACTCTGTCAACCCCGCTCTTGAGATTTGTGCGTGCGCGGAACCGGTTCAGAAATCTGCATGTGGAGTCCTTGGTATGCCATTCCTACGCACATCATTGCTCAGTGCTGAGCCCGCAGGTGTATTGGAGTCTCTCGACGAGCTCTTTGCGCTAGCGCATGCAATGGAGCAGGAAGCCGCCAACAGGTACGAATCTCTCGCGCAAGACATGCGCGGGCAGGGCAAGGCTGATCTCGCCGAGGTATTCACTAAGCTCGCGGCCGCCGAGCGCGAGCACGTGGACAGCGTCACGCAGTGGTCGCAATCGCGCCGCGGCAAGAGCCCGGATCCCGCTTTGGTGCGTTGGGAAGCGCCGGAAGCGCTTGCCCCGGAAGCTGCCGCCGAAGTCAAGACATCGCGGCTGATGACACCGTACCGCGCGCTCGCCATGGCGGTCCGCAACGAAGAGCGAGCCTTCGCATTCTGGTCCTATCTCGCCGCCTATTCCAAGGACCCTGACATCAAGAGAGCATCCGAGGCGATGGCCAGGGAAGAGCTCGGCCATGTCGCGACGCTGCGGAAGGAGAGGCGCCGCGCCTATCATCTCGAACACGAACGGAGCAGCGCCGACGCATCGACACCTCGGCCGCCACAAATCGATGCGCGGCGGCTCGAGCTTCGCCTGATTGCTCAACTTGGCGATATCGAACGGCGCCTGAGCGGGCCGGCCGCGGTCCGGACACGGGACATGCGCCAACAGACGATCGCGATGGCCGACGCCGCCGCGGGCCTCGGCAGCTTTCCGGCCTCCATGGAACGAAAGGATCCACTGGAGATCGCCGAAGCCCTGGTCGACGGCTACCTCGACGGCGCCGAGCGGTCGAGCGACGCAGCCCACCTCGAAAGCCTGCAGCACCTGGCCGAGCGCGCGATCTCGAGACTGGCCTGGCTGCGATCGCTTGCGGCGGAGTGACGCGCTTACGGCAACAATCAGAGCTGCCGCACTTCAGAGCCGCATGGCCGCTCGGCCGGGGCAGTGGCCGCAGGTCCTTCGGCTGCGGAACAGACACCAAGTGTAGCGATAGGCGCTCAGCTCAGGCGAGATCTGACTGGCAGGCCGCGTACGGCCATAGCCCAATCCGTAATTCGCATAAGGTATATTATGGAATATTCTTATATGCAATTAGATCAATTATTTAGGCGGAATTCCTGTCATCGCACCTTCGCCCTCACGCGATTTTCGGTCCGGGCCTCGACGCTGCCCCGGTTCTCGACGGCTCCTGTGCATGGGGTCGTTTTTCAGATTTTGAATCCGGCCCATCTCTGCGAAAGCCGATATTGCCGGGACCTTGTCCGGCTGCAATAAGCGAGGCCTCGCGAGATCGCAGATGACCTTCAGGCCTTCCGTCCGTATAGGTTTGCGTCTCAGAACAACAACAAACTTCCGAGGAAGCAGACCCATGAGTTTTTCCCGACGCACGCTTCTCAAGGCCTCCGCCGCGACCGCGGTCCTGGGCGGCATCGGTGCGCCCCATGTGGCCCGCGCCCAGAGCGCCGAGTTCACCTACAAATACGCCAATAACCTGCCGGACACCCATCCGCTGAACGTACGCGCCAAGGAGATGGCGGCGGCGATCAAGACCGAGACCAACGGCAAGTTCGACCTCCAGATCTTCCCGAACAACCAGCTCGGGTCGGACACCGACATGCTGAGCCAGATCCGCTCCGGCGGCGTCGAGTTCTTCACGCTATCGGGCCTGATCCTGTCGACCCTGGTGCCGGCGGCCTCCATCAACGGCATCGGCTTCGCGTTCCCGGACTACGACACGGTCTGGAAGGCTATGGACGGCGACCTCGGCGCCCATGTCCGCGGCGAGATCAAGAAGGCCGGCCTCGAGGTCATGGACAAGATCTGGGACAACGGCTTCCGCCAGACCACCTCGTCGAGCAAGCCGATCACCGGCCCTGATGACCTCAAGAGCTTCAAGATCCGCGTGCCGGTGTCGCCGCTGTGGACCTCGATGTTCAAGGCGTTCGACGCGGCGCCCGCCTCGATCAATTTCAGTGAGGTCTATTCGGCGCTCCAGACCAAGATCGTCGAAGGCCAGGAGAACCCGCTGGCGATCATCTCGACTGCCAAGCTCTACGAGGTGCAGAAGTACTGCTCGCTGACCAACCACATGTGGGACGGCTTCTGGTTCCTGGCCAACCGCCGCGCCTGGGAGAAACTGCCGCAGGACGTGCGCACCGTCGTCGCCAAGAACATCAACGCCGCCGCGGTCAACGAACGGGCCGATACCGCCAAGCTCAATGCCAATCTGCAGCAGGAGCTCGCGGCCAAGGGCCTGACCTTCAATCAGCCCACGGTGGCGCCGTTCCGCGACAAGCTGCGGACCGCCGGCTTCTATGCCGAGTGGAAGGGCAAGTATGGCGATCAGGCCTGGGACCTCCTGGAAAAGGCCGTCGGCAAGCTGTCGTAACGCGTTGGGGCCATCATGGCTCATGTCGAGGTCGAGGTGACCGCAGTGGTGGGCGAGGCGGCGTTTCAGTCCCCTCGCCGACCTTCCGTGCTGGCTTCGGTCGAGCGCATGCTCGGTCTCGTCGTCGAAATCCCGGCGGCGATCCTGGTCGTCGCCGAGATCGTGATCCTGTTTGCAGGCGTAGTCGCGCGCTACGGCCTGCACCGGCCGCTGATCTGGTCTGACGAGCTCGCCTCGATCCTGTTCCTGTGGCTCGCCATGCTGGGCGCAGCGGTGGCGTTCCGCCGCTCCGAGCACATGCGTATGACCGCGATCGTCGCCAGCGCCAAGCCTGCCATGCGGGCCTATCTGGATCTGGTCGCGACCTCGGCGGCGCTGGCGTTCCTGGTCTTGATCGTCTGGCCAGCCTGCGACTACGCCTACGAAGAGAGCTACATCACGACGCCGGCGCTGCAGATCTCCAATATGTGGCGCGCCGCCGCGCTGCCGGCCGGCATCGGGCTGATGGCGGCCTTTGCCTTGTTGCGACTGCTGCGCGCGACCGATTACCGGATGGTCGCAGCTGCCGTCGTCAGCGTTGCCGTCATTACCGGCCTGTTCTGGCTGGCGGAGCCGTTGCTGCGGCCGCTCGGCAATCTCAACCTCATCATCTTCTTCGTCGGCGTCGCCGGCTTCTGCGTCTTTGCCGGCGTTCCCATTGCGTTCGGCTTCGGCCTTGCGATCTTCGGCTATCTCGCGCTGACCACGCGCACGCCAGTCATGGTGCTGGTCGGGCGGATGGACGAGGGCATGAGCCACCTCATCCTGCTCTCGGTGCCGCTATTCGTGTTCCTGGGGCTCCTGATCGAGATGACCGGCATGGCGCGGGCCATGGTGGCGTTCCTGGCGAGCCTGCTCGGCCATGTCCGCGGCGGCCTGCATTACGTGCTGGTCGGCGCCATGTACCTGGTCTCGGGCATATCAGGCGCCAAGGCCGCGGACATGGCGGCCGTTGCGCCCGTGCTGTTTCCGGAGATGAAACAACGCGGCGCCAAGCCCGGCGATCTCGTCGCGCTTCTGGCGGCGACCGGAGCGCAAACCGAAACCATTCCACCGAGCCTCGTGCTGATCACGATCGGCTCGGTGACGGGCGTCTCGATCGCCGCCCTGTTCACCGGCGGCCTGCTGCCCGGCGTCGTGCTCGCGATCACGCTCTGCATGCTGGTGTGGTGGCGCTACCGCCACGAGGACATGAGCCATGTCCGACGCGCCAGCGGTGGCGAGATCGGCAAGACGTTCTTCGTCGCCCTGCCCGCGCTGGCGCTGCCCTTCGTGATCCGCTACGCCGTGGTCGAGGGCATCGCGACCGCGACCGAAGTCTCCACCATCGGCATCGTCTATGGCGCCCTGGTCGGCCTCCTCGTCTACCGCCGGTTCGACTGGTCGCGGCTGTTTCCGATGCTGGTCGAGACTGCGGCGCTGTCGGGCGCCATCCTGCTGATCATCGGCACGGCGACAGGTATGGCCTGGGGCCTGACCCAATCAGGCTTCTCGCGCTCGCTGGCGGCGGCCATGACCGGATTGCCCGGGGGAGCGGCGACCTTCATCGCCGTGTCGATCCTGGCCTTCACCATCCTCGGCAGCGTGCTGGAGGGCATCCCGGCGATCGTGCTGTTCGGTCCGCTGCTGTTTCCGATCGCCCGGGCCGTCGGCGTGCACGAGGTGCACTACGCCATGGTGATCATTCTCGCCATGGGCATCGGACTATTCGCCCCGCCCTTCGGTGTCGGCTATTATGCCGCCTGCGCCATCGGACGCGTCGATCCGGCCGAAGGCATCCGCCCGATCTGGGGCTATCTGCTGGCGCTGCTGGTGGGATTGATCATCGTCGCGATCTTCCCGTGGATCTCGATCGGATTCCTTTGAGGCGTTTGACGGAGGGTGTCGATGAGTGAGCGGCAGAACCAATACAATATCGGGCTCGACAGGACACCCGCCAACTACGTGCCGCTGAGTCCGCTCAGCTTCCTCGCGCGCAGCGCCGCCGTCTATCCCGATCATGTCAGCACGGTCTATGAGGGCCGCAGCTTCACCTGGGCGCAGACCTATGAGCGCTGCAGGCGCTTCGCGTCCTGGCTCGCGCGCAAGGGCATCGGCGTCGGCGATACCGTGGCGGCGATGCTGCCGAACATCCCGGCGATGAACGAGGCGCATTTCGCCGTGCCCATGACCGGCGCCGTGCTCAACGCGCTCAACATCCGCCTCGATGCGCCTTCGATCGCATTCCAGCTCGACCATGGCGGCGCGAAGATCATCCTGGTCGATCCCGAGTTCTCGGGCGTCATAAGTGACGCGCTGGCGCAGATGAGCGGGCCAAAGCCATTCGTCGTCGACGTCGACGACGCATCGTTCAAAGGCGGCAGTCGCATCGGCGAGATCGAATATGAAGCGGCAGTCGCGGAAGGTGATCCCGCGTTCACGGCGATTCCGCCAAAGGACGAGTGGGATGCGATCGCGCTGAGCTACACCTCTGGCACGACCGGAAATCCCAAGGGCGTCGTCACCCATCATCGCGGCGCCTATCTCAACGCCGTCAGCAACATCCTTGCCGGCAATCTCGGCCAGCATCCGGTCTATCTCTGGACGCTGCCGATGTTCCACTGCAACGGCTGGTGCTTCCCCTGGACTATCGCGGCGGCCGCCGGCATCAATGTCTGCCTGCGCAAGGTCGAGCCGACCAGGATCTTCGAGCTGATCAAGAGCCGCGGCGTCACCCACATGTGCGGCGCGCCGATCGTCTACAACACACTGATCAACGCACCCGATGCGCCCAAGGGCGGTGCGGCCCGCCGCGTCGTCGGCCTGATCGCCGGCGCCGCGCCGCCGGTCGCGGTGCTCGAAGGTGCAGAGAGCATCGGCATCAAGCTGACCCATGTCTACGGCCTGACCGAGGTCTACGGCCCCGCCTCCGTCTGCGCCGAGCAGCCCGGCTGGGACGAGCTTCCGCCGGCCGAGCGCGCGCGCATGAAGCGCCGGCAGGGCGTGCCCTACCCGCTCGAGGAAGGCGTCACCGTCATCGATCCGCAGACGATGCAAGAGGTGCCGCGCGACGGCGAAACCATCGGCGAGGTCATGTTCCGCGGCAACATCGTGATGAAGGGCTATCTCAAGAACGAGAAGGCGACCAGGGAAGCCTTCGAGGGCGGCTGGTTTCACACCGGCGATCTCGGCGTGCTCGACGAGCACGGCTACGTCATCATCAAGGACCGCTCCAAGGACATCATCATCTCCGGCGGCGAGAACATCTCCTCCGTCGAGGTCGAGGACATCCTCTACAAGCATCCGGCCGTGCTGTTTGCCGCCGTGGTGGCAAAGCCCGATCCGAAATGGGGCGAAGTGCCCTGCGCCTTCGTCGAGTTGAAGGACGGCGCCAGCGCGAGCGAAGCCGACATCATCGCGTTCTGCCGCAAACACATGTCGGGCTTCAAGACACCGAAGGCCGTCGTGTTCGGGCCGATCCCGAAAACGTCCACGGGCAAGATCCAGAAGTTCCTGCTGCGCAACGAAGTGGGATCAGTGAAGGCGATCTCGGCCTGAGCTGATTTCCCATTTCAAATGCGGATCGACGCCGGCGGCGCCGGGAAGTCTCGGCAGCGTTGAGGCTCCCGCTCCATTGCCGGCGAGGCCGTATCGCGCCAGGCCGGTGCGCTCAGTGCGTCTCGAGCCGCAGCCCGTCAAAAGCGGGCACGACGCCCGCGGGCAGCGATTGCCGGATCACTTCGTAATCGACGTCGGCCGTCATGTTGGTGATGACCGCGCGCTTCGGCTTGAACCGTTCGATCCAGGACAGCGCGTCGTTGATGCTGAAATGGCTGACATGGTTGGTGTAGCGCAGGCCGTCGACGATCCAGAGGTCCAGATTCTCCAGCGCGCCCCAGCTCTCGCGCGGGATGTCGTTGAGGTCGGGTGTGTAGGCCGCATCCCCGATGCGGTAGCCGAGCGCGGGAATGTTGCCGTGCTGCACCAGGAAGGCCGTCATCGTCACGGCGCCGCCCTTCCCCAGAACAGTCTGGCTTTCGCCAGCTTCGATCGAATGCCGCGTCAGGATCGGCGGATAGTCGCTGCCCTCCGGCGAGATGAAGCAATAGGAGAACCGCGACAGGATGTCCTTGGCCGTCGACTGGTTGAAATAGGTCGGGATACGACGGCGCATGTGCATCACGACCGAACGCAAATCGTCCATGCCGTGGGTCTGATCGGCGTGCTCATGCGTCAGGAACACCGCGTCGATGTGATCGACATTGGTCGAGAGCAATTGCTCGCGCAGATCCGGCGAGGTGTCGATCAGGATGCGCGTGGTGCCGTGCTCGGAGGTCCGTTCCACCAGCAGCGAGCAGCGGCGGCGGCGGTTCTTGGGATTGTTGGGATCGCAGGCACCCCAGCCGAGCGCCGGGCGCGGCACGCCGGCGGAGGAGCCGCAGCCCAGGATCGTCAGCGTCAGCGTCATGCGGCTCCCGGTTTCAAGCTTTCACCTTCGAGAACAGGCGGAAGAAGTTTTCGCTGGTCTGGCGCGAGATCTCGTCAAGCGACACGCCGCGCGTCGCGGCCAGCACTTTTGCGACCTCGACTACATGAGCGGGCTCGTTGCGTTTGCCCCGGAACTTGCCGGGCGCAAGATAGGGCGAGTCCGTTTCGACCAGAATGCGATCGGCCGGCAGTTCGGCCGCCAGCGCCCGCAAGGTCTCCGATTTCTTGAAGGTCAGGATGCCCGTGAAACCGATATAGAGCCCGAGTGACACCGCTTTCAGCGCCAGCTCGCGCCCGCCGGTGTAACAATGCAGCACGGCGCGAAACGCCCCCTTGGCCGCCTCCTCTTCCAGGATGCGCGCGCAGTCCGCGTCGGCCTCGCGGGTGTGGATCACCAGCGGCAGGCCGGTGGTGCGGGCGGCGGCGATGTGGGCGCGAAAGCCCCTCGCCTGCGCCTCTGGCGAGCCGTTGTCGTAGAAATAATCGAGCCCGGCCTCGCCGAGCGCGACGACTTTGGGATGCTCCGTCAACGCAACCAGCTCGTCCGGCGCGATACCGTCCTCCTCATCCGCGTTATGTGGATGAGTGCCGACCGAGCAGTAGACATCGTCATAGCGTTCAGTGATGGCCAGAAGCTGGTCGAGCTTCCGGACCCGGGTCGAGATCGTGACCATGCGGCCGATGCCGGCCGCGCGTGCCCGCGATACGATCCCGTCGAGATCTTCCGCAAAATCCGGAAAATCCAGATGGCAGTGGCTGTCGACCAGCATCGCGCAAACGTCCTAGGCTGCCGGCTCGATGTAGCGCGGGAACGCCGGCGTCGGCGCCGGCAGGGTCGAGCCGGGCGCGATGCGCTTGGCACCGCCGAGCATGACGAAGTTGCGCTCCCCGTCCGGGATGCCGAGGCTGTCGAGCAGCAATCCTGAAGCGGTCGGCATCGCGGGCTGCGCCAGGATCGCGATCTGGCGCACGACTTCGGCCGTGACGTAGAGCACCGTCTTCTGCCTGGCCGGGTCGGTCTTGGCGAGCGCCCACGGCGCCTCGCCCG
The DNA here is from genome assembly GCF_000261705.1 of Bradyrhizobium genomosp. III. NCBI lineage: Bacteria > Pseudomonadati > Pseudomonadota > Alphaproteobacteria > Hyphomicrobiales > Nitrobacteraceae > Bradyrhizobium > Bradyrhizobium genomosp. III. The sequence goes on from NZ_AJQF01000047.1 coordinate 16,482, forward strand.
CGAAATAGCGGTTGGCCTCCGCAACCACGGCCCAGACGGCGTTGAGCCAGTGATGGATCTGCTGCGTTGCCATGGCCTCGCGCGATGCGGCGACCATGCCGTCGGCCATCGCCAGGATTGCCTTGTCGTTGTCGCTGAATTCGCCGGGCTCGGGCAGCACGCCGCCGAGTTGCTTGGCGATCATCGACAGCGAACGCTGCGCGAGGTTGCCGAGATCGTTGGCGAGGTCGGCGTTGATGCGGGCCACGATGGCCTCGTGGTTGTAGTTGCCGTCCTGTCCGAACGGCACCTCGCGCAGGAAGAAATAGCGCACCTGGTCGACGCCGTACTGGTCGGCAAGATTGAAGGGATCAACGACGTTGCCGACCGACTTCGACATCTTCTCGCCCCTGCTGAACAGGAAGCCGTGGGCATAGACCCGCTTCGGCAGCGGAATCCCGGCCGACAGCAGGAACGCCGGCCAATACACCGCGTGGAAACGGATGATGTCCTTGCCGATGATGTGCACGTCGGCCGGCCAATAGCGCCAGTTTCCGTCGTTCTCATCGGGGAAGCCGACGCCGGTGATGTAGTTGGTCAGCGCGTCGACCCAGACATACATCACGTGCTCTTCGTCGCCAGGCACCTTGACGCCCCAATCGAAGGTGGTGCGCGAGATCGAGAGATCACGCAGGCCGCCTCTGACGAAGCTCACCACCTCGTTCTTGCGGGAATCCGGCCCAACGAAGTCAGGCTGATCCGCGTAAAGCTTCAACAGCTTGTCCTGATAGGCCGACAGGCGGAAGAAATAGCTCTTCTCCTCGACCCATTCGACCGGCGTGCCCTGCGGGCCGAGCCGGACGCCGTCATCGGTCAGGCGCGTCTCATCCTCGGCGTAATACGCCTCGTCCCGCACGGAATACCAGCCTGCATAGATGTCGGCATAGATATCGCCGTTCGCTTCCATGCGCCGCCAGATCTCCTGGCTGGAGCGATGATGCTGCTCCTCGGTGGTGCGGATGAAGCGATCGAACGACACGTTCAGACGCTCGTCCATCTCCTTAAAGCGACCGGCATTGCGGGCAGCGAGCGCGGAGACGGCCATGTTCTCGCCGGCCGCCGTCTGCACCATCTTCTGGCCGTGCTCGTCGGTACCGGTCAGGAAGAACACGTCCTTGCCGTCGAGCCGCGCAAAACGCGCCAGCACGTCGGTCGCGATCGCCTCATAGGCGTGGCCAATATGCGGACTGCCGTTGGGATAGGCGATGGCGGTCGTGATGTAGAAGACGTTGTCGCGTGCGGGGGCGGCAACGGGCGCGGCAGCCTTTGGTGCGGCTGCGGGCGCTGCGGCTTGCGGAGCTGCAGCGGGCTTCGGCGCGCGCGGGGCCTTCGGCTTGGCAGCCTTCGGCGGCGTGGCGGCGGGGGCCGGCGCTGCGATCACAGGCGCGACCACCCTCGCCTTCTTGGCCACCGTCTTCGCAGGCGACTTGGCGGGGGTCTTGGCTGATTTGTTGGCTGGCTTCTTGGCGGCTTTCTTCACAGCCTTCTTGGCGACAGCCGGCTTCTTCGCAGCCTTCTTGACCGCCTTCTTTGCCGTCTTCACGGCGCTCTTCTTCGCGCCCTTCTTGGCCGTGGCCTTCTTGGTCTTCCTGACTTTCTTGGCCGCCTTGGCGTTGGCCTTGGACGCGCGCGCCTTCACGGCCTTCTTTGCGGCTTTCTTCGCAGCCTTGTTGCGGCCCTTGCCTTTAGCAGTTTTCTTAGCTCGCGTTGCCACGACGAATTCCTTTACCGGCTTCTCGAAATCTGGAGACGAACCTGGGTTCGATTATTGATTTGCGCATGATCTTTCGGAAAACCGCTGCGCACTGTTCCGGATCATGCTTTAGCGCGTTGCGTCCGCCAGCCAGCCGAACACCGAGAAAACCAAGGGCTTTCGTTCCAGATTGTAGGTTTCGGTGTCGCGCGCGGCGCGGACGATCTTTTCCCATACCTCGGCTAGGCGCGCAAGGCGCGGCAGGTTCTGGTTGGCATTGGCCTCGTCCGCATGCAGGCGTTCCGCGATCCAGCGATCGATGCCGTCGATGAAGGCCGCGAGCGCGACGCGGTCACTGGTGCCGAGCGAATCGCCGAGCGTGTGCAATTCGCGCGGATCGACCTGCGGCAGGCGCGCGAGCAGCGCCGCCGTGCGCTGCTGGAGCTTGAGCGCGTCGCCGCCGAGGAGAGTCAGAGCCCGTGCAACGCTGCCCTCTGAGGCCTCCGCCGCCTCGCGCAGCGCTGGATCGTTCGGATCGAGCTCGGCCGCCGACGCCGCCGCCCCGATCACATCATTCGTGGCGAGCGATCGCAGGCGAAGCTTGCGACAGCGCGACTGGATGGTGGCGAGCACGCGCGCGGGCGCGTGGCTCACCAAGAGGAACAGCGATTGCTGCGGCGGTTCCTCGAGGATTTTCAACAGCGCGTTGGCCGCGTTCGGATTGAGCTCGTCGACGGTATCGACGATGCAGACGCGCCAGCCTTCGGCCGCGGCAGTCGAGCCGAAGAAGCCGATCGTCTCGCGCGTCTCGTCCACGGTGATCACGGTGCGCATCACGCCGCGATCGTTGGCGGTACGCTCCAGCGTCAGCAGGCCGCCATGCGAGCCGGCCGCCACCTGCCGCGCCACGGCGTCATCGGGATCGATCGCGAGGTCTTCGGCGCGCTGCACGGAAGGCGCAAGCGGCTGGCCATGGGCTAGCACGAAGCGCGCCATGCGATAGGCCAGGGTCGCCTTGCCGATGCCCTGCGGCCCGCCGATCAGCCAGGCGTGAGGGATGCGGCCGCTGCGATAGGCCGTCAACAGCGCGGTCTCCGCCTCGCGATGACCGAACAGTTTCGATGTCTCGCGCGGATGCGGAATGCCGGTTTCGCGCTCGGTCTGACGCGGGCTCATACGGAAACCGCCGAGGCTGGCGTGGGAAGAAGACGATCGCGCAGCGCCGTCCAGACACGGCCCGCAACCGTGTCAGGGTCGGAATTGGCGTCGATCAGCACGCAGCGTGCGGGATCGTCCTCGGCAATCTTGCGATAGGCCTCGCGCAGGCCCTGGTGGAAGCTCAGCTTCTCGCCCTCGAACCGGTCCGGCGTGCCACCGCCCCGGCGCGCGGCGGCGCGTTGCAGGCCGATCTCGACCGGCAGGTCGAGGATGATGGTGAGGTCCGGCTTGAGATCGCCGATCGTGACCCGCTGCATCGCGTTGATCAGGCCCTCAGGCACTTGGCCGAGGCTACCCTGATAGGCCCGCGTCGAGTCGGCGAAGCGGTCGCACAGCACCCAGGTCCCCTGGTTGAGCGCAGGCAGGATCACGGTGCGGACATGGTCATCGCGCGCGGCGGCAAACAGCAGCGTCTCCGCCTCGGGGCCGAGCAGCCTGCCCATGCCCGACAGCACCAGATGACGCATGATCTCGGCGCCCGGCGAGCCGCCCGGCTCCCGGGTGACGCGGATGCGGAGCTTTGCCGCCTTGAGACGGTCGGCGAGCTTCTTGATCTGGGTCGACTTGCCGGTGCCCTCGCCGCCTTCAAAGGTGATGAAGCGTCCGCGTCCGGACGGCCGCTGTGGCGCGCTCTCACTCATGATCAGAGCTTCTCGGCGCCTGCGCGGAACATGCCGATCACGAGCTCGCTGGCGCCGTCGATCGCGCGTCGCACGGTCGAGCCGGTGCCGATCGCTTCGGCCGCATAGACCGGCGTCTCCACCGCGATGTTGCCGCTGCGCCAGACCTTGACCACGCCGACCCGTTGGCCGGCCTCGACCGGCGCCCGCACCGGACCGCTATAGACGACGCGCGCAATCAGCTTGTCGCTGCCGTTCTTGTGCACCATCACCTTCACCGGAGTCTTGGCGACGAGCTTGACCGAACGGCTCTCGCCGCCGAACACCTTGGCGTAGCCGACCGGCTGCTCGGCCGCGATCAGCGTGCGGGTCTCGAAATTGCGGAAACCCCACTCCAGCATTTTCTTGGCTTCCGTGGCGCGATCCTCGGGATCTTCCAATCCGTTGACGACGACGATCAGCCGCGTGCCGTTCTGCACCGCCGAGCCGACCATACCGTAGCCGCCCTCCTTCGTATAACCGGTCTTCAGGCCGTCGGCGCCTTCCATCGAGTTGAGCAGCGGATTGCGGTTGGGCTGGCGGATCTTGTTCCAGGTGTACTCCTTCTCGCCGAACAGTTTGTAGAATTCGGGGAAGTCCAGGATGATGTGCCGGGCGAGCACGCCGAGCTCGCGCACCGTCATCTTGTTGGCGGGGTCGGGCAAGCCGTTGGAGTTGCCGAAGGTCGACTTGGTCATGCCGAGCTCACGCGCGCGCTTGGTCATGAAGTCGGCCGCGAAGATCTTCTCGTTGCCAGCCATGGCCTCGGCAAGCGCGATGCAGGCATCGTTGCCGCTCTGGATGATCGCGCCGTGCAGGAGATCGTCGACCGAGACCTTGCTGTTGATGGCGGCAAACATGGTCGAGCCGCCCGAGGGCGCGCCGCCCCGGCGCCAGGCATTCTCGCTGATCCGGTACTCGTCGGTGAGCTTGATGTCGCCCTTCTTGATGGCATTGAAGACGACTTCCGCCGTCATCAGCTTCATCATGCTGGAGGGCGCGCGCAGCTCGTCGGCGTTCTTCTCGAACAGCACGCTGCCTGAGGAGGCCTCGATCAGGATCGCAGTCGGGGCATCGCCGTCGAAGCCGGCATCGTCCGGCTTCTTGGCCCCCTGGATGCTCTGGTTGGCGGCCAGAAGTGCCCCGCTCCAGACGACGCCCACGATCACAGCCGTCGCGATCAGGGCGCGCACCAGCGCCCTCGCGGTGAAGCGGCTGCGACGAAGCGAAGAAGGACGAAATGCCATGGCCAAGCCCTGAGAGCGGCGTTCTAACAGCTGGAACCGGTGCGAACAACACGACGTTGGACGCCTGCCGCGAGATTGCACGATTCTCGCCGCGCCCCTATCGTGGCGCCTTATGTTTCTCGACCAAACCCCTGAAACAAGGCGGAAAAGCGATGTCTTCCACCCGCGTGATCAAGGCCAACGGCATCGATCTCTTCATCCGCGAAGCCGGCCAGGGTCCGCTGGTCGTTCTGTGCCATGGCTGGCCGGAGCTGTCCTATTCCTGGCGCCACCAGATCCCCGCGCTCGCCGCGGCCGGGTTTCACGTCGTCGCCCCCGACATGCGCGGCTACGGCCAAAGCGCCGCGCCGCCTGAGGTTGCCGCCTACTCGATCTTCGACACGGTCGGCGACGTGGTCGGCCTGGTGCAGGCGCTCGGCGAAACCAAGGCGATGGTGGTCGGCCACGATTGGGGCGCGCCGGTCGCCTGGCACGCGGCGCTGTTCCGGCCGGACATCTTCACGGCGGTCGCCGGCCTTAGCGTGCCGCCGCCGTTCCGCGGCCGCGGCAAGCCGCTCGACCTCTTGCGCCAGGGCGGCGTCACCAATTTCTACTGGCAGTACTTCCAGGCGCCCGGCGTCGCCGAGGCCGAGCTGGAACGCGACGTCGCCCGCACCATGCGCATTGTGCTCGGCGGACGCGGCTTTGCCGATCCCACCGCCGCCATGTTCGTGCAGGAGGGCAAGGGCTTTCTCAGCCACGCGACCGCCGAGGAGACGCTGCCCGCCTGGCTCGGCGAGGCTGATCTGGCCTATTTCACCGAGAGCTTCCGCAAGTCCGGCTTTCGCGGCGGGCTGAACTGGTACCGCAACATCGACCGCAATTGGGAGCTGACGGCACCCTGGCAGGACGCGCAGATCCATCAGCCCTCGTTGTTCATCGCCGGCTCCAGGGACGCCGTCATCACCGGCCTGATCGGCGCCAAGCGCGTCAACGAGCTCGAGCGCGTGCTGCCCAATCTGAAGCGAAAGCTGATCATCGAGGGCGCCGGCCATTGGGTGCAGCAGGAACGGCCCGACGAGGTGAACGCGGCGCTGGTGCAATTCCTGAACGAAAGCGCAGTCTAGTAGAGCCCGCGGCCGCTCAGGATGCTGCGGGCCTCGGCGGCCCCGTGGGCCGACGACGGCGCATTCTCGGCGGCGTAGCGGCCGTCCTCTTCATAGGACACGGCGCGGGCGTTGTGGACCGCCCGGCCCCGGCTGCGGCTCGAGGCCGACATTTCCGAGGTCGCGTTGAGCGAGGCCATGTCGGCGGAGGTGGTGCCGAGATTATAGGGCCGCCCCTCCGGCATCGGCACGTCGCCGCGAATGGCACCGCGGCTCGATCCCGGCAATTCCGGCACGAAGGGCTTGGCCGAGGCGACCCGGACCATCGAGGGCGACGGCGCCGGAACGCCGGTGCGCAGGGTCGCCAGAAGCTGGCGGTCGTCGGAGCCTTCGAGCGGCGCCCGGCCGACATATTCGACGCGGACCTTGGCGACGCCATTGCCTTTGAATTCAAGCAGTTCGGCCGCCTTGTTCGAGACGTCGATGAGGCGGTTGCCGTGATAGGGCCCGCGGTCATTGACGCGCACGATCAGCGACTTGCCGTTCGAGACATTGGTCACCCGCGCATAGGACGGCATCGGCAGGGTCGGATGCGCCGCGGTCAGCGAGGTCATGTCGAACACTTCGCCATTGGCGGTCAGGCGGCCGTGGAAGTCGTCGCCGTACCAGGACGCCATGCCCTCGGCGCGATAGTTGACGTCTTCCTCCGGCACGTAGGTCCGGCCCGCCACGACATAGGGCTTGCCGACGCGGTAGGTGCCGCCGCCCTTCGGGACCGGATCCCCCAACGCCACGACCCGGGGGCTCGAGGACACGCCGTATTTCGGATCGACGCGGCTGGCGAATTTGTTGGAGGAGGCGCAATTGGCAAGCGCAACGCAGGCCGCGACCGCCGCAGCACCACGCGCGGCCCGCAAAACCGAATCTGACCGACGGATCCCCATGCGCCCCAAATACCACTTTGCCGGAGGCGTACCCAACCCGCTTTGGCCACGGGGAGCGCTGTCCGGTCCTCTAATCCGAGGCGGCCCACCACCGCGTCGGAAGCGGTAACGATAACGCAACCCGAACACGGCGGAAATGGGGAGCCCACAGCGATCCCGCCGGGATGGTAAACGAGACGTTCGCATTTTTCCGTTGTTCTACGGAGCGATGGCACCGACTCTGTGCCACGGCTGGACATTCTGTTGCGCCAAATCCTCACTCCACCCCCATTGTCGCTGCCTTCACTGGAATTCTTTTGACTGTGCAAGGCCGCACGCGTTCTCTCGGATGCAAGGGCGGGATTTGGAATTTAACGATGATCGAGACGGTTTCGGCACTGATGGGTCTGGTAAGCGCGGGGATCTTCCTGGCCCATGCGTTTGAAGGTTACCGCACGAGGGCCTGAGGGCACTCGCGCGATCGGCAAGCATCACCTCTTTCAAGCGGCGCGTTCGGACAATTTTGATCGATCCGACCGAGCATCGAAAACGAGAGCGGCAGGTGTCACATGCGCAACCATGACCTGGTATCTGACGGCTTCCTGGCATTGACCGCCGGCGGCTTGGTCCTGCTCTGCTCGAGCCTCGTGGCACTGGCGTTCGCCTGAGCCCCGCTCCGCTTCGTTACCCTCCAGCACAGCTCCATCAGGCGCATCAGGCGCCGATGTCCCGCTCCCAATCTGTTGATTGAATTCCCGCGTTCGCTGCCTCGACTCATTTCCAGAGGCCATCACCAACGAGGGTGACGCGAATGCTTGCCGAGAAATTCTTCCTGGTCCTGGAATCCCTGATCCGCGGCGACCGCTCCTATCCCGACGGCAGCCCCCGGGTCATCAGCACCTCCCCGCACGTGCCGGTCAGGCTGCCGGCGCAGAAATAGCCGGCGTCAGGCGCCGCTCTCAGCGCAGGCCCAGCACGGAGCGACGATAGAAGCCGTCACGGGCCTCGTTCAGGCAGACGAAGCTGCCGTCGAACCCCTGGCCGTACCGCTTCTGACCCTTGCGGTAGTAGATGCCCTTCCTGAAGTCGAGCCAGACCACCTTGTCGTGCGGGCAATGACGCTGCGCCTGCGCCTCGTAGCGAAACGGCGTCAGCGGTGTCGCCGAGACCTCCGCGGTGCCCGCGCCGATCATGATCGCGCCGGCGAGCGCGATGCCGCCGGACCATCTGCGAAAGCCGCTCCTCGTCACTCCCCGCCTCCCGATCCACATCGTCGCGCGATGGCCGTTCGGCACGCTAGCACGAAATGGCCAGGTCCGCCGAAGGCGAGACACGCGGGGCGTCTTCCGCCGGCCATGTTGTCGGGCTAGATAAAAGCGATCGTTTCGATTGCGAGGATGCAGCCTGAATGTCGGTTGAGCCTTCACCCCAATCCGAACCTCGTGCCGAACCCCGTTCGCCCCCGCCGCGCCTGGGCCTGCTGCCGATGATCATCTTCGGCTCGCGCTGGCTGCAGCTGCCGCTCTATCTGGGACTGATCGTGGCGCAGTGCGTCTATATCGCGCTGTTCCTGAAAGAGCTCTGGCACCTCTCCTGGCACGCCCTCGATCTCACCGAGCAGCAGATCATGATGAGCGTGCTGGCGCTGATCGACGTCGTGATGATCTCCAATCTGCTGGTGATGGTGATCGTCGGCGGCTACGAGACGTTCGTCTCGCGGCTCGACCTGCAGGGCCATCCCGACGAGCCGGAATGGCTCGGCCACGTCAATGCAAGCGTCCTCAAGATCAAGCTCGCCATGGCCATCATCGGCATCTCCTCGATCGCGCTGCTGCGCACCTTCATCGAGGCCGGCAATCTCGGCTCGAACCGCGCCGGCTTCACCGAGACCGGCGTGATGTGGCAGGTGCTGATTCACCTCACCTTCGTCGTTTCGGCGATCGGCATTGCCTATGTCGACAAGCTCGGTGACTCCGGCACGCGCAAGCAGGCCGAGTGAGGTTACCAACGTCGGCCTTATTGCTTGTCCACTTCGAGCTGCGCCAGCGCCTGGTGCAGGCACTCCTGAAGCTTCAGCGCGACCTGCTCACGCGCGATGCCCTTGGCGGCGAGATCGCCTGACACCTTGTCCACGACATCGGCGATCGCCCGGCTCTCCAGATGGTCCGTCACCAGCGTGGTTGCGTAGCTTGCCGCGGCATCGCCGCTGAGCCCGAGCTGGCCTGCAGCCCAGAGCCCGAGCAGCTTGTTGGACCGGGCGGTGGCCTTGAACATGAACTCCTCGTCGTGGACGAATTTGGCCTCAAAGCCCTGCTCGCGCTTGTCGAACGTGGTCATGGTCAGCTCCATTTGCACTTGCGCTGATGGGTGTCGGACTGGCTGGGGGCGAACGTCTCCGTGCTTCACGTCAGTTCGGATCAGTTGAAGCTTCCGGCGGAAGCCAAACGCCGTCAAGCCTGCCGATGCGCCCCCGCGCCGGGCGCGTGCATGGCCCGCACAAGCCCGGCGCCAGCCGACTTGGCTAGGCAGAGACCGCTTACCGATCGTTAAGCAGACTCAGCGCCGCATGGCTTGGGGCATACCGAGAGCTGACGCATGAACAAAGAGCTGCGGGAGTTTCGACGGCTTGAACGGGTCTGCCTGGAGCAGGCCGCCCTCTCCACCATGGACCTCGCGCGAAGCGGGCTGCTCAAAGTCGCCGACGATTGCCGCATCGCAGCCGAAGCCATCGAAGCGCAATCGCCCCGTGGCGCGTTCACAGGTGCCGTCCAGGCGCTGAGGCTGGCCTGGAGCGCGACGAGGACGCCGAACCGGCACTAGCCGGCGGCATCGCACGGACAGATCGCGTCAGAATATTGCCGGAGGGACCCGCGCAGGATCAGGCCTTCGCCGCCGCCGCCTCGCGCGCCAGCCGTTCGGCCCTCAGCCGCTCCTTGTTGGCGTAAAACGCCTTCTGCGCCTCTTCATGGTCGCGCATGGCCTTTTCGGCCTCGATCCGGCGTGCCGCATCGCGCGCCTGGCGCTGCTCGGGGGTCAGGGGTTTGCGTCGGAAGGAAAGGTCTTCAGTCATGCGGAGACAACGCAGACGCGGCGAAAGGGTTCCATAAGGTGTACCCCGCGGACCCGCAAATTGGAACTCGAGCTGTTCGCCGTGCCCGAAGGCCGCTCCAGCAAATATCGAAAAACAACCCCATGCACAGTAGCTATGCTATTGGACAATAAAGATTTTCTTGGGTTCTCGACGGCCCCTGGATCTCAACATCGGCAATGACGGGCAGATGGTCCGAGAAGGCTCTCGCCTCCACGTCGGTCCAGACCTTCTCGATCCGGCTATCAGACGTCGCATAAATCCGGTCAAGCCGCATAAGGGGTAGGCGCGATGGGAAGGTGCGCAGCCGCGTACGGTTGGGGCAGGCCTGCGCGAGCACCCGCCGCACCGACTTGACCCAAAACCAATCGTTGAAATCGCCGAGGACGACGGTCCTTCCGGGTTTCACCAGGCTCACCAGGGTTTGTGCCTGGGCATACCGCTCGTGGATGCTCAGGCCGAGATGCGTGGCAACCACGCGCACGTCACCGACCGGCGTCAGGAGGCCAGTGGCAATGGCCCTGCGCGGCTCGCGCTCCCGATACGACACGTCGACGATTTCGGGCACCCCGGAGAACGGAAAGCGGCTCAGGAGCATCTGACCGTAGTCGCCATCCGCAGTGACAATCGACTTGGCGTGAACGCGGTGATCGCCGACGACACTCGCCAGCTTCGCAAACGGATCGTCGGACCTCGATCGCGAGTCCACCTCCTGAAGCGCGACGACATCAGGGGCCCATTTGCGAAGGATGGAGCAGACCCCCTCCAGATCGAACTTCGGATTGAGATTGAACGTGCCGTGCACATTCCACGTCATGAAACGCACCGGCGCCATCAGCGCCTCCCGGCGAGCCAGGTCGCGAGGAATTGCGCGCCCGCGCAGACGCCGAGCCAGCCCAGGAACGCCAGCACCAACAGCAACATGCTGCTCCAGGATGCGTTGCGGGCCAAATCCGCGATCTGAGCCCCCAGCACGGCCATGGCAAGAATACCGGGCGTCATGCCAAGCAGGGTTCCGAGCAGGAAGTCGCGTAAAGGCAGCGTGCTCGCGCCAGCCACGACATTCACGACCGAGAACGGTGCGATGGGAATCATCCGGATGACGACGACAGCCAGGACGCCCTTGCCGACAACGCGGTCCTGGATCCGCGCGGCACGTCGTCCGAGCAACTGCTGAAGCCGCTGCCGTCCGAGGGCGCGCCCGATCACGAAAAGGATGAAGGCGCTGAGCAAGACACCGGCGATCGCCGTGGCGAAACCCAGCCATGGCCCAAGCGCGGCAGCCGTTGCTGCAATGAGCACGAGCACCGGAAACACCACCAGCCCGCCGACGACAAAAACCGCGATTGCGAGTGGCGGCCCCCAGACGGACTGGGAATAGGTCGACAGCAAATTCGAGATGCGGCCCGTGTCGGCGAAATCGCCCAAGGAGGTGTACGACCAGGCTATTGCCAAGCCAAGAAGCGCCACGGCGATCGATACGATCCCGATGACGGTCTTCGTGCTCCACATGCGCGATGCCGCCCGCTCGAGATGAAGGGGCCGCTCAGGGTCCGCCACCGGCTGAACCATCGTGGCAAGGGTGCTGGTCAGGACTGAGGCTTCCACTGCCCGCAGCGTCTTCGGGCCATCGGCTTTCGACATTTCGTCCATAAGAGCAAGAAGACGATCGTCGTTTTGCCTGACGCTCTGTTCGTCGAGGCCACAAAAATGGGCTATCAGGCGATTCCGAACTGAAGCGACGGACTCCCGATGTTCGTCGGATACGGCTTCAAAGATCAGATCACATTCGCTGTCGGCGCCCATCGACCGGTTGTTCAAATTGGCCGAGCCGATCCTCAAGATCCTGTCATCGACGATCATGAGCTTGCTGTGCACCATCACGGCCGCTTCCGTGTCTCCCGCTCGTGAGACCGGGTAGACGAAGCGGATACGATTTGCCACGCCGGCCTCGCTGAAGCAGTCGATGAACGCACCACGGCCATTCTGCATGGCCTGGGATTCCAGCCACGAGGAATGCAGTTTTGGAGCGACGACCAGAACCCGGAGCGACGGCACGCGCTGCATCTGCTCCGCCAACTCACGCGCGATCTTGATGGCGCTGGTGAACTGGTTCTCGATGTAGATAAAGCTCGTCGCGGACCGGATCGCTGCAATCAAGGAGCGTTCGACCTCCCTGATGGTCGAACCTGCAGGACAGACCACCTCGGTCCGGGCGATCCCAACCGGCATGAGCTCAGCCTCGACCGGAACATCCGCCGGCCAGCGCATCCCCTTTTGCGCACGCCGATCCTGTATTTGTTGGCCTGCCGCACGCCAGCGCTCCTCGGCCAGCTCGAACAGCGAGGCGGCAGCATTCCCGTCTACCACGCATTGAACATCATGAAACGGCGGGTATGGCTTGCCCTGGGGGTCGCAGCGCAGTTCGTGATCGGCGCGATGGTCGCTCGTGTCCCAGCGCCTGATCGTCAGATCGAGCCCGCCGACGAACGCCAGTGAACCATCGATACAGACGATCTTCTGGTGCTGGGCCGAACCGAACGGAAGCGTGGAGTCCAGATGAAATCGGACTCGGCCGTCCGTGTCGGCGGTGAATTTGGCCGCGGAATTCCATTCCCGTTCGGAGGCGTAGAACGAGACGAAGTCCCAGACGAGAATGTTGATCCGCAGGTCCGGCCGGCGGTGCACGAGGGCACGCAGAAATGGGCCGAGCAGTTCCGGCAAGCCGTCGTCCGCCCGCCCCGACGCTCCGACCAGCCGGGTCTCGCTGTGGATGTCCCACCCGATGATGTAGACGATATCTTCCGCCGCGAGCAGCGCCTCGCGCAGGGCCGCGAAATAAGCGGCAGCATCGTTCAGAACCGCCACGTGCCGCGCCTTGCACCGCCGCCAGACGGTGTCGCCGGGGATCAGGGTGGATGAGCTCTGGAGCAGGTGGACCTCGCAATCGCATTCGCGTCTAAACGCGCTGAACGCTCAAGGGGTTCCACAAATCCAGGAGGTCGAGGTTGTCAGGCGCGCTGGGTCTGCGCTGTGCGAAGCCGCCGTCGTAATTCGTGAGATCACGACATTGAGACAGGTCAATACGAGCAAGCCGAAGCTCTGGGAACCTGCCGTCGGCAAGCAGATGGAGACGGCCATGTCACAGCAGAGCAGCATGCACTTCTACCTCAATTGGGCCAAGGAGCGGATCGACGAGATGGACGCCGCATTGGCCTCGTTCGAGGTCAAGGCCGGTCAGGCCAAGGCAGAGTCCAAGGTGAAGACGGATCAACTTCTGTCCGATCTGACGACGCGCCGTGACGCGTTTCAGGCGATGCTCAAGACCCAGGCGGAAGCAGGTGAAGCCGCCTGGACGGACGCCAAGGCTGACCTGGAGAAGCAGTGGGCTGGATTCGAGGCCCAGGTGAAAACCTACTTCGAAGGCGCCGGAAAACAGTTCGAGCAGCAGCAGGCCACCTTCAAGGACGTTGCAGCGGCCCAGGCAAAGGCGTGGCGCGAAGCGGCGGACAAATTCCGCGAAGCCGCGGCTAAAGTGGCTGCAGCCCGCACCGTCGATGTCGATGCCGCGCTCAAGCAGATGAAATCCGATGCGTCCGAAGCAGAAGCGCGTCTGCAGAAGCTGAAGCAGGCCGGCAGCGAATCCTGGTCGGTCCTGAGCGCCGCGCTCGCCGAATCCCGCAAGGCGTTCGACCAGGCGAACCAGGCCGCCTGGGACGTGCTGAAGGGCGGCGGTCCGAAGAGCTGAGGCTTTCTCTCCAGTCGAGCTGCCCGTCAGAACAGACGGGGGGCTCAAGCGTGTGTGGCCACGGCTGCGCGAGGAAGGGTGCAGATCATCCGCCTTCCTCGTACGCTTTGGTCAATGCTCAGGTGTTCAAGAGTCGCACGTTCTAGGCATCACGGTTCATGTTGGCGGACAAGCTTCCAATCTTAATTAGCCGCCCGAGTTGTCAACGAGCGGCAGCGGTCTGCTGGCTTGCGGAGTTATCCGCGTTGAACTCGCTCCAAGCCTGTCGGAGTATCTGGATCGAGGAGGTCAGGAAGATGCCACCCATCACGGCAGCGACGAGGAGGTCGGGCCAAGCTGTGTCGGTCCCCCAAACGCCCAAGGCGGCGACCATCACGATCACGTTGCCTATTGCGTCGTTTCGCGAGCAGAGCCAAACAGACCGGACGTTCGCGTCCCCATCCTTGTACGGCCTGAGCATCAAGACCGAACCGAGATTGGCCGCAAGAGCAAGAAATCCAATCACTCCCATGACTTCTGCTTTTGGCGTACCGAGAATGAGCGTTTGGTAGACAGTCGACCCGACAACCCAGAGCGCCATCACGCTGAGAGAGAGACCCTTGAAAAGGGCGGCTGTAGCTCGGCGTCGCAGGCTCGCCCCGATCACGGCCAAGCTGAGCCCATACGTCACCGTGTCACCAAGAAAATCCAGAGCATCGGCTTTCAGCGCCTGTGAACCTGCCAGTTGCCCAGCAAGCATCTCGATCAAGAACATCGAGCCGTTGACAGCGATTACCGTCCAGAGGACCCGCTTGTACGTGGGGTCCATTCCGTCGAAGACCGGAACACCGCCGGAACAACCACACGCCGCCTCTGCGGACCCGCACTCTGTGCGCCGAACAGGTTCGAGGTTCAACGGTGGGGGGCAGCAAGAGCCGCTCTGTTCGCAGCAGTCCGTCGCCATGATGTCGGTCCTCACTTCGTGCCGAACGTACCAGCTACTGACGCTTCGCGGTAGCTGCTGTTCCACTTCGAGTCCGGTGCCGGCTGCGCGACGAAGTCGCTACCGCCCCTCGTCGCTTCCGCTCTCACAGTCTCCGCCGAATTACGGTGACGCTGCATCTTATCAGCACGCCGGCAGCATAGACGACCGACATCGCCATGCTCTCGACTCCGGCCGAAGCCGCGCCCCTCAGCTTCCCTTGTGAGCGGTCCCTGACTGCGACTCGCCAAGGCCGGGATTGATCGCCAGCGACGCGCCGGCAGCGCCGCCGGCTTCATAGGCCGTCATCGACACCATCCGGCTGGTGCTGCGCGCGGTCCGGAGCTTGAGGTCGAGCT
Source organism: Bradyrhizobium genomosp. III (assembly GCF_000261705.1). Classification (NCBI taxonomy): domain Bacteria; kingdom Pseudomonadati; phylum Pseudomonadota; class Alphaproteobacteria; order Hyphomicrobiales; family Nitrobacteraceae; genus Bradyrhizobium; species Bradyrhizobium genomosp. III. The sequence goes on from NZ_AJQF01000047.1 coordinate 31,502, forward strand.
TGTCTAATTCTGCATCGACCACCGAGGTCTTGAGGACGACCAGCCCGCGACCGGTGCTTTCGTTGACCTGATCGCGACTGGCCTTCATCGCCACCAGCCTTTGCGCGATGGACGCCACCATCCCGAGCGCGAACGAGGCATTCGCCAGATGCCGCTCCTGGTGCCGGAACCGGGCGTAGTCGACCGACGTCTTGAAGCGGCCAAGTTCGGCGCGCACGGCGCCGTCGATCAATTCAGCCAGATAATGCGCGACCTCGACATCCGCGCCGAGACCGAAGAACACATAGATGTTCTCGCCGACTGCGTTCTTCTCGCGCGAGACCCGACAATCGCAGAAATGAGCGATCGCGCCGATGCAGTCGTCGAGCGGAATTCGCTTCTTGCGATGGGTCTCAAACACCCTCCGTTCGCACGGCGAGGCGCGCAGCTCGACGTCGGAGAGCGACAAATCGTGGCGATCCAGCAGTTCGGCAACCTTGGCGGCGGCAGACAGCGCCTCGTCCTCGGTACAGCCATTGGCGATGGTCTTGGCGCGCAACGCTTGAATGCGGAGCTTGAGCTTGCCGAGCCCGTCCGGATTTAACGCCTGGTCCACCGATCACCTGTTCGGGAAAGCCCGACCGAGAGACCCCGTTCGGATAGACTGGCGGAAGGGGTGGGATTCGAACCCACGGTACCCTTGCGGGCACGCCGGTTTTCAAGACCGGTGCCTTAAACCACTCGGCCACCCTTCCAAGCCTTGAAATTGTTTAGCTTTTCGTCGCTTCGCAGAGAACGTTTCGTGGACTCTGCTACCGCTTTGCTACCCAACGTCGTCGGTCCGCTTGTTTATTGCCCCTTGCCTCGTCAGGTCAACATCGGAGCTGCTCTATGCTTTGCTCCAACGCCTCGAGCTGCCGCTCTATCTTGTTGAGCCGCTTCTCTAAGAGTTTCTCAATTTGCTGACCAGCGTAAAGAATGGTGCCGATCAGGCCCACCCACAAATACCAATTCTCCGGCATTACTGCTCCTCTTGCTTTCTACCAGCCAAAGCGCTGCGCATGGCCACGTCAACCGCCGCTGCTGCCCCGCCCTGCATGTTCGGCATCAAGTGGCTGTAGATGTCGAGCGTGATGGCTATGCTGGAGTGCCCTAGCCGCTCCTGCACGATCTTGGGATGAACATTCGCCGCCAGCATGTGGCTGGCGTGGGTGTGCCGCATCTTATGGAGCGTCATCCCCCATTCTTTCAGGAAGTCGGACATAACGTGCGTAAGGCTCCGGGGCTGGAGCGGAGAGCCGTCGGCCTGGGTGACGACGTGCCAGCTATCTTCCGCCCTCACCCCCAGCTTAAGGAGTTCCTCGGCTTGCTGGAGCCGCCAGCGCCGCAACTCCTCAACGGCCAGCGACGGCAGCGCCACAGTGCGGGAACGGCCGGACTTGGCCTCCTTCTCGCGGATGCTGCCCGCGTCGGTTTGCTCGGTGCTTGCAACGACCGCCAACTGTCCGTTGTCCAGATCGATGGAGCGCCAGCGGAGCGCTGTAATCTCGCCACGACGCAGGCCGCAAAGGGTCGCCAGGATCAACGGGATGAACAGGCGCCGCTCTCGTGCTGCGTCAAATACGGTCGCGGTGGTTGGTGCGTCAATGGTGGCAACCGCCTTGCGCTCGATCTTCGGGCGGTCCTTCTTTTCCAAGAGGGCCGCCGGATTGCGAGCGATGAGCTTCCACCTCTCCGCCTGCCCGAGGGCAGAATAGAGAACGCGGTGCATATGGTGGACGGTACGCGGCGAGAGACCACCCTTCCCGTCCCGCCGGCCGGTCTCAAGGGCCTTGCCGTATGCCTCGCTGATGTCGATCGGCTGGAGCTTGGATAGGATCTTGCCGCCGATCAGCGGGGCAATGTTTTTAGTCGCGATCTGTTCGTAGCGCTCATACGTGCGCGGCGAGACGTTCGGCTTGATGTGCTTCAGCCAGCGGTCAAAGAACTGGGCCAATGTCGTTTTGGTCGGCTCGACGTAAGAGCCGCCGTTCATTTCAGTGATGAGCTTGCCGCAAGCGGTCTGCGCATCCCGCTTTCCCTTAGCGTCGGGCAAAGACACCCACTTGCGCTTGCGCTTGCCGGCACCGTCGCGGGTTTCAATGACAGCATACCAGCGGCCTTTGCCGCGCTCGCGGACGTGACCCTTCACTTTTGCCCCTCCTTCTTTGACAATCTCCCGCCTAGTGCGGGGAGTTCATAGAAACTGTTAGGCGTATGCACGTTTTTGGGCCGCTTGCCTTGCGGCGGCTCCATCATCATTCGGTCCCGCAATCCGAGCGCAATCGCGCTACCGATGCCGGCAGGGGTCGTGTGTTCCGGGACCAGCTGCTCCATCTCACGCAGGTGAGCAGGCACAACCACTTCGGTGCCGGGGTTAAGCAAAACCATGCTGATCTCAAATGCCCGCCTAAGCGCTTCGAACGTGAATTGATCTTCGTTCCACGGCTTGCCGGTGGTGGCCTCCACCTGCGCAGCCAAGTGCATAGCCATTCGCGCAAAGTCTCGCACGTGCGGCGCACCCCACGCGTTCTTCTCGTTGAGGGATTCAGTAAGGCGGTTCTGGATTTCCCTCGATAGCGAGTGGCCGGACTTAGCCGCCTCTCTTTCAAGCCGATCTCTGGTCGCGTCGTCCAACCGCGTCGAGAAGTACGCGCTCTTCGTGACCGCCTGGGGCTTCCGGCCGGCGTTTTTGCGAGCCCCGCCCCTGCTTTCCGGTTTGATTTTTGCCATAACATTCTCCGCCATTTGGCAGATGATCGCATGGCAATCGGGGCAAATCAAGCTAAATAAGGTTCAGCCGACAAGAAAGCATCTCTGGGCGCAGCAGTCGGCGGTTGTCGCCCTCCAGCGGGAAAGCAAATGACGCAGCAATATGAGGCCCTTTTGACCAGGCCGACACTGACGCCGACCGAGACGGCTAATTTCTTGGGCCTGGGCAAAAACGCGACGTACGACGCCATCAAGCGTGGAGAGATCCCTTCGATCCGGATTGGCAAGTCTATCCGGGTGCCCACGGCGAGCCTTAAGGCGCTGGTCGGGATCAAGTCCTAACGATGGTCGCAAAGCAAAACCCCGCAACGCTGGCGGCGTGCGGGGCTCCGGTAGATGATCTCGCGGCTGGCAAGGTCAATTCGGAAGATAACAAACACCTTCGCTTTCTTCAAGCGGTGCACCTCTCCCGCCGCTGTGCCATTGCCGCCTCGCTGGCCGATGCGCTCGCTCCGTTCGTGTACGGGGGTGCGCGATGAAGGCTAACGTGGTCAACCTCAAGGCGGTGAAGGAGCTCACCCCGTTTGAAGCGAGGTCCGAGTATAGGCGGCTGCATTATTTATTGAGAGGTCGCAGCCCCGAAGAGACAGATGCACGGTTGCGAGTCCTCGGGCGCCGGCTTGCCGAGATGGATCGACTCGGTCTGCTGGGCGAGGTCATTGACGGCGGGGACATCGATGTTGAATCTGTCTTGTTCGCGCAAGCAAACCTTCTTGGCCTGATCGACCACTATGGCATCGCCCACGTCGGAGAAACCATCGGCGATGCATTGAAGGCGGGTGAGGCCGTTGAAATCGACCCTGGCATCGAAGATGTCGCGCATTGGGTTGAGTTCGGCGAAGAAGACCCAGATCCGCTTGTCGCGGATATTGAAAGTGGCGCGATTATCGGCCGAGCTGAGGCGGGATTTATCTTCGGCCCCACCGGCACCGGGAAAACCGCCGTGGCCAATGCCATCAACCTGGCTATCGCCAGCGGTTCAGGTCTCGGCAAGGCTCATCTTACCGGCCAGCCGCACTACGCGTGCAAGGCGGGCCGCGTTCTTGTGGCGGTGTATGAGGCTCAGGCTGACTTTCGGCGCCGCATTCGCGGCATAGCCAAGGAAAGCGGGATTGAGCTCAGTCATCTGGACTGGGGTATCATCAAGGCGGATCTTGATATCACCCTGGAGCGCGATCGAAAGTTATTCGTGGAGCGCGTGCGCAAAGACACCACTCGCAACGACGGCAAGCCGCCTTTGCTGATCACGATCGATACCTTACCGGCTGCGGTGGGTGGCAAAAGCCTCAACGACGACGACGTGGCCGGGCACTGTTTTGCCCTAGCGCGCGCATTGATCGATGAGTTTGGGTGCTCGGTCATTTTCATCGCGCATCCTGGCAAAGATGAAACGAAGGGAATAGCGGGCTCCTATCGGCTCCGAGGCAACTCGGATTTCGTCCTTAAGACCGTCAAAACAAAATCCGGCTATCGCCTGATCAAAGACAAGGACCGTGGCGGTGCGTGCGACCGGGCCATCTTCGACTATACCCTCAACTTTGTGGAGGTCGATCGCACCTCGAGCGGGAAGCCGATCACGGGTGCCGTTGTCGGCTCGATCACCCCCTGCGCCTCGCATGACGAGCAGCGCGAGGCCATGGCGCGTCCAACGGATGGCTGGGCGAAGTCGCTGCGGCCATTCAAAGCGGCACTGACAACCGTTCTGCTGGACAGTGGGAAGGCTCTGAAGCCGTACGGGGACGAGGGGCCGACCGTCACCGCGAGCGCATTGGAGACGTTGCGCGCCGAGTTCACGGCCGCGTGCCCCGCTGAGACTGCGGACGGGAAGCGGATGCGCTTCAATCGCGCCCTTCAACGGGCTGCCGAGGATGGTCTCATTTGCTCACGAGAGATCAGCGGGGTTGATCATGTTTGGATCACCGAACCGAACACCTCACCGAACAAACAGAACACCCTATAGGTGTTCTGTTCTGTTCGTTCGGATTGGGGCGTTGAACAGAGCGAACGAACGTTCGGAGCGTTCGCTTCGTTCACAGAGTTGGACGCCGGCCGGTTCTCTCTTCCGTTCGATGGGAGTTGGTGCGCAAGCCGGTCGGCGATCCTCTGATCCGTCCGTACAGGTTAGCTCATCAGCCAGAACGTCAGACAGACGATGGCGAGAACAATCACCATCAGCGCCATCTCCCGTAGCTCGGTCAGGTAGTGGCCCCCAGATCGCTGCAGGCTATCTAGAAGCTGCATGGCTTCGTGGACGTTATAGGCGTCCCGAATGCCGTTCCAAACAGAATGGCGCTTTTTGGTCATGCCTCGATCATAGCGCAGGCTTGCTGCGCTTCTGCAAGCGCACGCGAACTTTTTCTCGCATGATTTGGGCCGCGTCGCTCCAAACTGGCTGCTGCAGTAAGCTATTTCTTTTTGTACCGATTAGTACAAATAGCGAGTTCGGTAGCAAACGGGTAGCAAGCGCCCTGCTCTCTTTCACCAACTCATTGATTTGACTCAGAATTGATAGCGGTGAGCACCGGTTCTGCAATTCGGTAACGCGTAGTTGCGCAGAGAATTTCTTAGCGTGTGCTGCTTCGTCCCGCCCCGTCATCGAACGAGGTTGAGGCGCGCGGGCGAAACATTCATATGCCAAACATGATGCCAGATAGCTCCCACAAAGCTCCTACTAAGCCGCAAGCGCGATCGCGCGTGACGAACGGAAGCGCGCTGCTTGCCGATCTCGACGGCCGCACGGCGCCCGTGCGGCGCTATCGCGATCTGTATCAGCAGTTCGTCCAGGACATCGGCGGCGATCCCAGCGCCGCGCAAGATGCTATCGCGCGCCGCGCGGCTCAGTTGTGCGTTGTGCTCGAGCAGAGCGAGGCGACGTATCTCGCTGGCGGCGGCGTGAACATCGCCGAGTACACGACTGCGAGCAACGCCATGCGGCGCTTGCTGGCCGATCTGGGCATTGAGCGCGTGCCGCGCGACGTCACCCCAAGCCTCGCCAGCTATGTGGCCTCCAGAGCCTCAGCCGCGACCTCGGATTCGTTCAAACCGTCAGCCGCCACTCGGCAGCCCGCAAACACCGGACTCACCAGCGAGCCCCTAAAGCCCGCTGAGGGTCATTCCCATCCCACCCACCCCAACCGAGAGGAAGCACTATGAGCAATCCCAAGCCGCCGCGCCCGCCGCAGGGCAACGATTATCTGCAGCCCGCCCGTCCTGGCGGACCCGGCACGACCAATGCACCGCCGGCACGCACTCACCGCGAGGCGAAGTCAACGCAGGTGAAAACCAAGTGAGCAGCCTTCAACCCATTGCAGCACTGGCGCACGCCGATCCCGCATGGCCTCAGAGCTTCATCGTGAAGCTTGCCGAGTGTGGCCGGCTGATCGCGATCGGTCATGACGCATTCAAAGCCACCGCCAAGCGGCTGGCTGAAGAGGGACACGACCCCAAGACCAAGCTGACGGTCCACTTCGTTGATGGTCGTCCCTCGATCGAGGGCAAGGTGTCGGACGGGCTGGCTGCTTGAACATCGTAGAAGCCATCTCGGATCAGAATCTCTACGCGCCCTGGTTTCCCGGGGCGAGTTGGGATGCGTGGAGGACGGTGCTCAAGGGCATCTTCGCCATCCCGATGACTGATGCGGAGAAAGTCTTCTTTCACTGCATTGCTGAGCGCGAGCCACCGGCTGAGCCCGTGAAGGAGGTCTGGATTATTGCTGGCCGCCGCGCCGGCAAGGACAGCGTTGCATCCGTCCTAGTGGCCCATATGGCCGCGATGTTTGACGGTGCTTCCAAGCTTCGCCCTGGTGAGCGCCCCGTGGTCCTGTGCCTCGCAACCGACCGTGACCAGGCCAAGATCATTTTCCAATATACCCAGTCTTACTTCCAAGACATCCCACTGCTTGCCGGCCTCGTGCAGCGAGAGACGGCGAGCGGCCTGGAGCTCAACAATCGGGTTGACGTGGCCATTGCCACCAACAGCTTTCGTAGCTTGCGTGGTCGTCCGGTGCTCGCCGCAGTGCTGGATGAGTGCGCCTTCTACCGCGACGATAGCTCTGCGTCGCCGGATGAAGAGACCTACGCGGCTATCAAGCCTGGCACCGCGACGCTGCCGAATTCCATCATCATCGGCATCTCGTCGCCGTACCGCAAGAGCGGTCTCCTCTACAACAAGTACCAGGAGCATTTCGGCAAAGACAGCAAAGTCCTGGTGATCAAGGCGCCCTCGCTGGCGCTAAATCCAACGCTTGATCCCCAGATCATTCAAGACGCCCTGCGCGATGATCCAGCTGTTGCTGCCGCCGAATGGCTCGGTGAGTTCCGGAATGACATTTCGAGCTACATCCCGATTGAAGCGGTGCGCGCTTGCGTCGCCAATGGCGTGACTGAGCGAAGGCCAGAGCGGACGAAACACTACGTTGCCTTTACCGACGTTGCGGGCGGGTCTGGCAAGGACTCCATGACGCTCGCGATTGCGCACAAGGAAGGCGCGGACGAGAGCGCGACGGTCATTCTGGATGCTATCCGCGAGGTGCGGCCGCCGTTCTCGCCCGAAGCCATTGTGCAGGAATTTTGCGATTTACTGCGGTCCTACCGCGTTAGTCGCGTGGTCGGAGACCGCTTCGGGGGGGACTGGCCCCGCGAGAGTTTTCGAAGGTTTGGCGTGCACTATGAGACGGCCGATCGCTCTCGGTCTGATCTCTATGTTGCGCTCCTGCCTTTGATCAATTCGCGCGGGGTCGATCTCCTCGACCACGACCGGCTAATCACTCAACTTGCCTTGCTTGAGCGGCGCGCCACTCGCGGCGGCAAGGATGCAATCGATCATGCCCCCGGCGCGCATGACGACGTTGCGAACGCAGTTGCTGGCGCGTTGGTGCTGGCAACGACCGCGAAGCGAAGGAAGTCCGCCCCCGTGCATCACGAGTCAGCCGGGCGTTACAACGTGCACACAGGAACCTATGGAGCGAGACATTGAGCGAAGTTGATTTGAGCGCTGCTGAAGCTTGGATGGCTGGTGACGGCCAGAAGGCGCAAGCCATTGCCCAACCAATTGTGGATACGCCACCCCCCACGGCGGATGACGGCCAGTTCACGGTGAGCGCGCCTGTTGCGCCCATGCGGGAAGCGCCGAATGTCGAATCGAGCGAGGTTGACAACGCAATCTCGACGCTGACCGAGCTCGGCGGCGAGCACGCGGCCCTCGTCCAAAAGTGGGGCTCGGATGCCAGCGAAAACCTCGCGTACGCGAAAGAAGCTTTCAAGGACATCGTTACGAACCGGCCGGACTTGATCGCCAAGGTGGATGCAAACGGCCTTGGCAATGACCCCGCCGTGCTCGAGTTCCTGGCGCAGCATGGCCGGCTGAAGAGCGGCATGATGGGAGACTTCCACGTCGCTCGCAAAAGCGCGCCTTCGTACGACGAGCCGCGAATGGTGGTGCCGCGCGGCAAGAGTGCTGCCCAGGTAGAATTGGACGCGATCTACAAGAGGACGCCGCCTGGCAGCCCGGGCTATCGAGAGAAGTCGGTCCAGGACCGTATTCGGCGCCTGACGGAGACGCTCGCCGGCCCCGGCTCTGCGGTCGGCCACGGGGGGCGCACGATATGAGCGATGTCCGAGATTTGCCCGTGCAGCTGGATCTGGAAACCTTCGCTTTGGCGGTCAATTCCAAGCCGTTCAACGTCTTCCACTACAGAACGACTCACTCCGTCAAGGATCTCTTGAAGCCGGCCTATTTCATGGAAGCGATAGAATCGCTGATCCGCAAGGGCGACCGCATCGAGGTCTTCGCCAATGCGGACGGGAAGCCGGAGTTTGCAACGGTTGCGGTTACGAATGTCGTACGCAGCGGCGAGGCGAAGTGCGTTGAGGTGACGAAGCTATGAGCGCCCTGGCATTCGTTTGCAAAGCTGGTCGCGCCCGAAGCAGCGGCGTTGTTGCCCTGAACGGCTGGACGTTGCCCTGCGACCTGTTCGGGGTGCTGGCAGTCGACCGTAAGGGGCTGGGGGCAACGCTCCTGGTACGGGTTCAAACGAGCAATCGTCGTCTTCCAGAGTGCAGCACACGGTGTTCTGAGGCCGTGGAGCGGAGGAGTTTCGTCAACACTCAACATCAATGTGAGAGATCTGCCTCCCATCTACCAGGCTCATGAAATCCGTCTCGCCGAAGGGGTGTTCGATGAAGGGGTATGGCTGCGAGGCTCTAGACGGAGTGATGTCAATCTTTTGGCCCTGCTCGTTTTCAATCAGCGAGTGCGCGGTGAAGCGGACGATGGGCTGCAACCCCAGCAGGAACAGGTTTCTGAAGTCGAAGATGAGCCAGCCGCGGACCGTTCGATGTCCTGCATTTTGTGACACGAACAGATCAACGTTCCGGTGGCAATCATGCTCTTTGGCCTTCGCCAGTAGGGGCTGGAAAGGGTAGACCTGTGCGGTAGCGGCAAGCGCGTGCAGCTCCGCGATCAATTTCTCTATCTCGAGGTCTTCAGTCACGGCGCGGTCTATTCGCGGCACGCTTGCAGAAACTCAATTCCGAAACTCGTAATCCTGTAAGCGGAGGCATAACCGGGCACATTGGTGCCGGCGGCAGCTAAGCAACCCGTAGAAGCGAGACTATCGAGCGAAACCCGGATCAGAGATTGTCGCACCTGCATTGCGTTAGCGAGATTACCCGGATCAACCGCCGCAACACCTGGATCTTGGACCATGCCCTTGATCTTCTGCAAAACCAGCGCATCAAGTGGCTGGAATTTTTTCAGCGCGACAATAAACTCGGGGCGCACGTCAGCGGCACGATCGGAATCAATTGCATTGGCTAAAAGCCGCGACCACAGCTCCTGCATCTCCGAGCGAGACTCTGCTTGAGCCGCCTCGAGTAGCGGGATTGCGATTTGCTCAGGTACTTCGGTCGACTTCGCGTCTCTCTCTTTCAGTATTTCTCGGGTTCGCCGGGTAATCGCATCCAGGCGCCGATGCCGCGCCGCGTGGAGCTGATCTCCAATGATTAACCCGTAGATGTCGGCAATGGCCTGAGAGCCGCCCTTGACGATGTCCAGGGCTTGCCCGGCCGCCTTCGCGGTTTCCTCAATCGCGCCCTCGTATGGTGCTTTGGTCATGTACTCCTCCAAAGCGATCCAATCGCAACCGTAGCGCGAGAGCAAGCCGCATTACCGGTGGATTGACACGGATTTATCTTTGACCCTTCTGCGACTCGGGCGGCTCTTGCGCGGCCGCCGGCGTATCGGACGACTTCTCCAAATTTTGGATTTCTGGACGTGTAGATAACGGCCAGGTGACCCAATCAAGCAGGTGGAAAATGGTGGATTTAGTTCGGTACTACGCTGGTCGTGCTCGCTTCCGGTTCGCGATCATCGTTGCGACCTGGGCAGCCGGTGAAATTGAACGGAGACTGCGTCGATGATCTTGGGTTTAGTCGGCGTTATAGCTCCCGTCTCATCGCGGGATGGCTCCGGTTCTTGACTTTGATCCAGTGCTTTTGACGCCCGCCCCGGTATGGCCGCTCGCGGTGCTTCGAGACTAGCCCCTCTAGCCCCATGCGGCAGGCAGCACGGTAGAGATCAGGTCCGATCTCGCCGCGCTCAAATGGTGCCACGGTGATGCCGTCAGGTCGGCGCGCCAACAGCCGCTCCAAATTGGCCTTGCGTAGGTGCAGCGGGAGCTGCCGGAGGTCATCCCCGCCCATGGCGAGCACGTCAAAGGCGTAAAGCTGCACCTCGTGGTCGTGCTTGCGGGAGTGCAGTGCGTTAAAATCGGAGATGCCGTCCACGCCGAGGATAACGGCCTCCCCATCGATCACAAACTGCTTCTGTCGGTTCTTCAGCGCTGCCTCTGCGATCCAGGGGTATCGCTTTGTCCAGTCGGTCCCGTTCCGCGAGAGCAATCGCACGCGCTCGTTCTTTCGGATGACCAGCATCCGGTAGCCGTCATGTTTCACTTCATGGATCCAGTCCGGCCCAGATGGGACCTGCTTGCCGGCGGTGGCCAAGCAGAGCTCGTACGCCATACGCATGTGAGAAAAGATAGGCGTTTCGGGGGTGTTTTGCGAGTTGGGAACATCCGGCAAGTGGGCAGGTTTCCCTATTCTCCGGCGACAGCCCCCCGTCGTGTCGGAGTGTTTCCAACGGCCCCAGCCCGCCGCCAGTTGGCTGGGGCCGTCTTTTGCTCTGGAGGGGCGAACCATTCCGGGGGCCACCGGTTCACGCGGGCGGGCCATAGCGCCGGGCGATGCGGGATGCGGAGAGCCTAGCGCGAGCCATTCAATCCAACTATTAGGGTTGGCGGGGAAACGCTCGCATGGCCTATGTCTATGATTTGGATTTCGAATTATCCGACGTTTTCGTCGACAACTTTGGAACACATGTAGTTGAGTTCGCGTTGGGATACGACCTTGAGCTGGAGGAAGTAATCCTCTTCTCAGTCACGTTAGGCCCTTCGATCGACGGCGCTTCAGATCTGCGATTCGGGATTCGTCGCCGCCATATTGAGAAAGAATGGAAGGTCACGGGGCTCGATTTCTCCCGTGAAGTGGTGCTTGAATGTATCCCGCCCTACGAACGCGAAAACATTCGAATTTTGCTTTTGGAATGTGTTTCCAGGCTGGCCCAAGCTTGTCCTGACGATAAAATTACCATGGAAACTTACTATCGGAACTTGCCTGCCCCGGCCCTTGAAAAGTACGAGTTGATAACTAACATATTGACAGATAACGGTTTTTCTATCGAAACAAAATTTCAAGATCTAGAGGGAATTAGTTACTGGCTGTACAGCAGGACCTAAATCCCGCTTTGAACTGGACGGTAGGTGTGTAAACATGACGTTTACTGGGAGCAGGTAGGAGTCGACCATGACTCGTGAGCAGATCATAGCAATTACCAAACTTGGCGCAAAGCGTGCGACAGCCAAGGGTTTTGCCGCGACTCCGATCCAGTCGCGTCATGCTAAGCGGCTTGCCGAGCTCAAGAGGCGGTCTGAGCAAGACCGCAAGCAGAACGAAGAGGCGTTTGCGCTGCACGTGCGCATGACCGCCTAGTCGTTGTATCTGCGATGGCGGGCCGCTTCTATCTGATCCACGGAATACGAGAGTACCAAGAAACTTGAGTGTAGGCCGCCCCCTGAGGCGGCCTTTCATTTTACATTGGCGATCACTTCCAAACGGGAGCGCCTGTCCGTTTACGCTCGCTGCGCGCGATTTCCTTCGCGATCTCTTCCGCTTCCTTCTTGCTCGGGTGACCGGTGATCGAGCGCCGGCCTGGGTTCTCATCGAACTGCACGAAAGTAGAGACGCGGATCTCGTAGCGGTGGTTTAGGCCGCCGTCATCGCAGCAGATCAGGCGAACGTGTGTATATGGTTCGGGCATGCCTCTATCGAGACAAGCCGCGCTCCAGAGTCAAATTGTCGATTACTGGTGGGTCGGAACCCGCGCGAGCGACTGCGCGTAGTGGGTGTGGATGGCGTTCGCCCGATCACGCCGGCCAGTCTGCCTTCTACATCACCTTCGCCGCCGTATAAACATCCTCATAATACGCGCACTTTAAAAATCCAATTTCAGGATCGAACGGCTGCAGCGTTGCTGGAGACCGCTTCGCCAAGGCATTAAATGACTGTGACAATGACCAAGCGTTTCCGTCGATAATGATAACCCGGTCATGCAGCGTGGCTTGCTGAGCGATGCGCACTTCGACAGGACGCGTCGTGCGTTGCTGTCGCCAAGCTCGTAGTGCCGGCTCGAGATCGGGAAAGGTCTTCTTATGGCCAGACATCAGGCGCAAACTGACGCCTTCACCGAGGGACAATGCAAAATCGTTAAGAACCACCTGTGACATGTACGGGTCGATAATGAAGACGTCCTTTGCTGCGTTTCCAAGTACCGCCGAAATAGCTATCAGCGCGTCGTGGGCAGAGCCTACGGGAATGTAGGCGCCCCGAGATGTCACTGGCGCGGTTCTTTCCGCGATGCCTAGGGCAAGATACATGGGAGTGCGCATCTTTTCAGCCATCGAAACAGGAGAATCCAACTGAGTGCCCAAGCGTCGGTCGAACGCAAATTTGAACTCAGCTGCGAGCAAGGTTTCTCCCATTTCGAGAAGAAGGGCATTCACCCGGCCGACCCACGTCAGCGCCGCCGGAGCCAACTGGGCAACGGATAGGTCGGGTGCAGTTGCCAGCAGTCCGCCAAGCTCCGAATACCAATGCTTTTCGCGCTCTGCCCTTTGTTGGGCGCTCAAGTAGGCCATCTCAAAACCATGACTGCAACAAGACACCCACGCTGACATGGCGGACACGACGGTAGCTCAGGATTGTGCTGGCTCTTCCCGCTATTCACAGGCAGTCCCGCTTCGCGCGCGCGGTCTACACGAGACGTCACGCGCGGCCTGCGCTCTGCTACCGGTTTTGCTACCCAACTGGTCGGGACGACGCGGGAATGACAGGGACGACAAGCTGCCGGACTCGACAAATTTCCGGTTATTTCGGCAGGAAACGGGGCAAGCCGGTACAGGCCGGCACCCCGATTCCAGAATTTCAAGACCGGTGCCTTAAACCACTCGGCCACCCTTCCCTCGTAACAATCCCAGGGAGTTAGCTTAGCTTTGGACTGAGCGCAACGCGAACTTGGACCCAATTTGGACCGATCGGTACGATGCCGGCGGTCTCATGCCGATTGCCGATTCGCGTCCACAGATGCGGGCACCCGGGCTAGGGCCTACTTCGGCAGGCATTCGACGTTGTAGGCGATGATGATCTGAGCTGGATCTGCTTTACCCAGGCTCTTGAGATCCTCCAAGCCGCTTCGAAGCTTGGCGCCCGCCCCGCTCAAGCTTCCTTCAAGCGTGGCTTTGGCCTTCCGGCACCGCTCTTCGTTGGAAAACTCCTGGAAGACGACAGTCGGAAGGAGTCGCCATTCCGCCTTGTCGTTCGTCGCGGCAGGACTGATCGAGTAGGAAAAGACATACATCAGCACCCACATCGCTTTACTCCAGCCTTGGCCGGCTCGATCCGTGCGCACTTAGATGGTCACGCCTGGACACAGCTACGCTTTACTTGGAGGGCGCGCGATCAAGCCGCGATCGCTGCGCCCTCATGCGCTTGATCTCTCGACGCAGGTCTTCACTCTTTTCGTCACGCTGCTCTCCGCTCGATTTGATCCGATCATCTTGGCGCAATTTTTCGAGAGCTTTCTCGACCGAGAGCTTGTTCGTTCCGGCCATAACCGACCTCACTTGCGCTTCTGCGTTCATCAATAGCGATAGTAGGAATTACCCTGCGGGCAGGTTCAGTTGCCAATGATCGCCGCGCTGGCGCTTGATGTCCAAAAAGAGGACGCTGCGTCGTCGTGCAAGGCATTCAAGAGGCGCCGCCATCGCTGAGGCGTTGATTTAAGTCAACGGTCAGCGACAAGCTGCGCAGGCCGCACGGCCCGGTCGATGCTGATCCAGGCCGCTGTGAGTTCCCAGGCGACCGAAAGAATGATCGGTCCGATGAACAGACCGATGATCCCATGCGCGAGCGTGCCACCGATCACTCCGATCAGGATGACGAGCGCCGGCGTGGAGAGGCCCCGTCCCATGACCAGCGGCTTCAGGATGTTGTCGAGAAGACCGACGATGACGAGAAACACAGTCAGGAGCAGCGCCGTGGTGACGTCCTTGTCCATCCAGATCCAGATGACGACCGGAATGAGGACGATCCCTGCACCGAGCTGCACGATCGACAGCAGCAGAACAATGACGGCGAGCAGCCCCGCGCTTGGGATGACCGCCAGCTTGAATCCGATGCCGGCGAGCAGCGCCTGGATAATGGCGACGCCGATGACGCCTTGCGACACCGCCCGGATGGTCCCAGCCGCCAGCTCGAGGAAATGTTCGCTCTGTTCCGGCACGATTCGGAACAGGAAACCGCGGATCGCGCTGACGAGCTGCGGACCATATGGAAAGAGAAATCCGGCGACCAGCACCGACATCAGGAACTGCAGGGTGCCAAGGCCGGCGCTGCCTGCGAATGACAGCATCATGCCGGCAATCGGCTTCAGATATGGCGCAACCTCGCGCACGGCCGCGCGGATGTTGGTGTAGGCCTGATTCCAGAGATCGTAGAGCTGCGGCCCGACCAGCGGCCAGTCCCTGATCCGCTCCGGCGCCGCCTGCAGCGCGAGATCGCCACTACCGAGTTGCCCTGCAAGCTCCCTGACCCCTTCAACCGCACTGAGGCCGAGCCAGGCCGCCGGACCGATGACGATGCCGAGCATGGTGAAGGTAAGGAGCACCGCCGCTGTCCGCGGGCGGCCGCCCAGACATTTCGCGAGCCAGCTGAAGACCGGATAGAATGCCACGGCAAGTACCGCGCTCCAGGTCAGGATCGGCACGAAGGGACGGATGATCAGGAGCGTCCACAGGATCAGCAGCGCAAGCAAGCCGAGCCGGATCACGAGCTGAACGACGTCGCTGGTGGAAAAAAGTTGGCGAAGTGTCTTCAAGGTCTGCGGCCTGCGCCCGGCTGATTGGCTCCATGCGGAAAGCCTAGCGGCCGGACTGGGACTGCAGGCTTGATCCAAATCAACCGGCAAAGGACTGAAAGCGGCCTGATCGGACGGGTGCCGTTGTCACGTAGCGGCTCAACAATTGCGACGCGAACGCATGTCGGATGCAGCAAATTACGCGCGAAACGAACAGCTCCGCGACGGTACGGCCGTGGAGATCCGTGCTCTCCGGCCAGATGACCAGGCCGCCATGCTGGCCGCGCTTGGCGAGGTGGGCACACAGTCCCTCCAGCGCCGCTTCTTCATGCTAAAGCGTCATTTCTCCGAGAAGGAACGCGCCTTTTTCGTCGAGGTCGATTTCAAGGACCATGTGGCGCTGGTCGCGTGCGTGGCGAATGCAGGTCGGAGCACCATCGTGGGCGGTGCGCGATATGTCGCAGCCGGGCCGGGCTGCGCCGAGACGGCCTTCATGGTGATCGACGCCTGGCAAGGACGCGGCATCGGCGGACTGCTGCTGCGTCACCTGATCAGCCTTGCCCGCGAAGCCAGGCTGAAGAAACTGACCGCGGAGGTGCTGCCGGACAACGCTGCGATGCTCAGTCTTCTTGGCAGATTTGAGTTCGAACGCGCAGAACGCCGCGAATCTGATACGGTCCATATGGTACTGACGCTGACCTGATAGAAGCTCTCGGACGACGCCTCAAGCTCGCGCAAAACACTGCCGCCTTCTGATACATGTAGCTCGGCAACAAGGGCTCACCGGTTCAAAGATCCGCTCCCTTTACACCGCGCAAAAGAAAGCGGCGCCCCGTGAGGAGCGCCGCGCAAATGTTCTTCGTGACTGCCTCTAGCTCAGTACCCGCAGGACGCGCATCCCATCTGCACCGGGGCGTAATAGGAATAGCCCGGCGAGACCATCTGGACGCGCTGGCGCGTGGCGTATTGCGGGGGGATGCGCTCGTACTGGACGCTCGGCGGCGCGACCATCACGGTCTGAGGCACCATCACGGTGCGGTACTGCGCGGGCGAGCGGTGCGCGACGACGGAGCCCGGGGAGACCATCACGGTCTCGTCGACGGTGCGGTATTGCGGCTGCACGTATTGCTGCTGATAGCAGGTCTGGCACGGCGGCGGTGCGTAGCAATTGTAGCAGCCGGCGGAGGCTGCGCCCGTCATGGAAATCGCGGCGACGGCGGTCGAGAAAACAACAGCGAGAGTACGAGACATTGCGGTGGTGCCCCAGTTGCCCAAAAATGGATTTGCGAAGGTCGCAGGGCAGTATACGCCGCAAAATCCAGGGCTGCCGAACTTCGTCGGGGCATCCTTAATGCGAATGGCCGATCGCGGCCACCCGGTAAGAACTCATTGACCACGCGCATTAACGCGAAAGGCCCTCATCCGCCTCCGTCAAGCTCGCGCTTCAGCGCCTCGCCGCTCTTTCCAAAAACTCCAGCAGCGAGGGATCTGTCTCCTCGAATTCGACAAAGCGGCGGCGCAGCTCGTCCGCTATTTCTGCGGTGGCATCTCGTGACCATCCTTCCGCGGTATTGAAGGCCACGACACGTGCCGGATGGAGATATTGCCCCTCGACGAGATGTCTGAGCAGGGTCGCCCGATTGGCGTCCTCCTCGGCAGTTTCACACCAGGCGCGGCCGAGCCGCCGGCCGAAATCATCGAGCACGAGATAGACGTCCCGGTCTGTGGTCATGTGCGGCACGAGCGATGGAGATTGACTCATGGCTTACTCCGCTAATGGCATCCGGACTGTTGCGGAGGATTCGGCGACCGCCTGGCCGGATTCGGAAAAATGGATTTCGGCTATTTTTCTTAGGATTGCACGATTAAATAAAAAAACAACGAAAATAAATAAAAATTAAATAGCAAAGTGGGCACAAATACACTAAATTCACAGGGCCTGGCGGGCGAGCCCGCACGTCGGGTGCCCACTTCGCAAAGCGGCTCTCGCCTCCACCCCCCAATAGCCCACACCCCAGGAGGCGGGGGCCGTTTCTTTACCACCCGTCCCGGCTTCATTTGTCTGTCCTGCAAAGCGCATCTGCGCGCTCGCGGGGGGACCGCGAGCGCTTCGGAGAAATCGACTCCCGCCTGAGGCGTGTCGAGGCGCTATTTCGATCGCCGCTTGACCTCGCGCACGGCGCCGCGCGCGGCGCTGGTGGTGAGCGCAGCGTAGGCCTGCAGCGCGGTCGAGACGTTGCGCTTGCGCGCAGCCGGCTGCCAAGCGGCATCGCCCTTCGCCTCTTCCGCGGCGCGGCGCTTGGCGAGCTCCTCGTCGGAGACCTCTAAGCTGATGCTGCGGTTCGGGATGTCGATGGCGATGCGGTCGCCGGTGCGCACCAGGCCGATGTTGCCGCCTTCGGCGGCTTCCGGCGACAGATGGCCGATCGACAGGCCGGAGGAGCCGCCGGAGAAGCGGCCGTCGGTGACGAGCGCGCAGGCTTTGCCGAGGCCCATCGATTTCAGGTAGCTCGTGGGATAGAGCATCTCCTGCATGCCGGGGCCGCCGCGCGGACCTTCGTAGATGATGACCACGATCTCGCCGGCGACGACCTTGCCGCCCAGGATGCCTTCGACGGCCGCATCCTGGCTTTCGAACACGCGCGCGGGGCCCGAGAATTTCAGGATGGAAGCATCGACGCCGGCGGTCTTCACGATGCAGCCGTCCTGCGCGAGGTTGCCGTAGAGCACGGCAAGGCCCCCGTCCTTGCTGAAGGCGTGCTCGAGGTCGCGCACCACGCCCTTCTCGCGGTCGGCATCGAGCTCGTCGTAGCGGCGCTCCTGGCTGAAGGCGACCTGGGTCGGGATGCCGCCGGGCGAAGCGCGGAAGAAGGTGCGGACCGCTTCGCTCTTGGAGCGCTTGATGTCCCAGCGTTCCAGAGCGTCGTTCATGGTCGGCGCGTGCACGGTCGAGACCGAGGTGTCGATCAGGCCGGCGCGGTCGAGCTCGCCCAGAATGCCCATGATTCCGCCGGCACGATGCACGTCCTCGACATGCACGTCGGCGACCGACGGCGCGACCTTGCACAGCACGGGCACGCGGCGGGAAAGCCGGTCGATGTCCTTCATGGTGAATTCCACCTGCCCTTCATGGGCGGCGGCGAGCAGATGCAGCACGGTGTTGGTCGAGCCGCCCATGGCGATGTCGAGCGTCATCGCGTTCTCGAACGCCTTGAAGTTTGCGACGTTGCGCGGCAGCACGGATGCGTCGTCCTGCTCGTAATAGCGGCGGACGAGATCGACGATGGTGTGGCCGGCCTCGACGAACAGGCGCTTGCGGTCGGCATGGGTTGCCACCACCGTGCCATTGCCGGGCAGCGCGAGGCCCAGCGCCTCGGTCAGGCAGTTCATCGAGTTGGCGGTGAACATGCCCGAGCAGGAGCCGCAGGTCGGGCACGCCGAGCGCTCGATCACCTTGACGTCGTCGTCGCTGACCTTGGAATCGGCTGCGGCGACCATGGCGTCGATGAGGTCGACGGCCTTGGTCTTGCCCTGCAGCTTGACCTTGCCGGCCTCCATCGGGCCGCCCGAGACGAACACGACGGGGATGTTGAGCCGCAGCGCGGCCATCAGCATGCCGGGGGTGATCTTGTCGCAATTGGAGATGCAGACGAGGCCGTCGGCGCAGTGCGCGTTGGCCATGTACTCGACGCTGTCGGCGATCAGCTCACGCGACGGCAGGCTGTAGAGCATGCCGTCATGGCCCATCGCGATGCCGTCGTCGACCGCGATGGTGTTGAATTCCTTGGCGACGCCACCGGCCTGCTCGATCTCGCGGGCGACCAGCTGGCCGAGGTCCTTGAGATGGACATGACCGGGCACGAACTGGGTGAAGGAATTGACGACCGCGATGATCGGCTTGCCGAAATCGGCGTCCTTCATGCCGGTCGCGCGCCAGAGGCCGCGGGCACCCGCCATGTTGCGGCCGTGGGTGGTGGTGCGGGAGCGATAGGCTGGCATGGCGGTTTCCGTCCTCGGTTTGACCGGCCGGGCGGGAAAATCTGGTGCCGCCTCAGGCCTTTGTGGCCGGATAGCGCACGCGGGGAACGCGCGCAACGGGAACTTGGGGCGGACAGGGCTCCCCTGCTCCCGGCGCGGGGTTTTCGGCGCCTAGCCTACCTCTCTCCGTCATTCCGGGGCGATGCGCAGCATCGAACCCGGAATCCATCGGGCGGCAGCACCCGCGGGACAATGGATTCCGGGCTCGCGCCTTCGGCGCGCCCCGGAATGACGGCGGATGATCCCGAGGCGCATCCGTTATTGCAACGTCGGATCGAGCCGGTCGCGCAGCCAGTCGCCGATCACCGAAACTGCCAGCGTGGTCACGACGAT
This sequence comes from Bradyrhizobium genomosp. III, assembly GCF_000261705.1. Classification (NCBI taxonomy): domain Bacteria; kingdom Pseudomonadati; phylum Pseudomonadota; class Alphaproteobacteria; order Hyphomicrobiales; family Nitrobacteraceae; genus Bradyrhizobium; species Bradyrhizobium genomosp. III. The sequence continues at coordinate 51,131 of NZ_AJQF01000047.1, forward strand.
GGTGGCGGCCGGCGCCAGCATGATCCAGGGGGCCCGCGTCAGGTATTCGCGGCCGTAGCCGACCATGTTGCCGAGGCTGGTCATCGGCGGCTGCACGCCGAGGCCGAGGAAGGACAGGCCTGACTCCATCAGGATCACCTCGGGGAAGACAAGCGTGGTCGAGACGATCAGGGTCGAGGCGATGTTGGGCAGGATGTGCCGGAGGTAAATCCGGGGCGGCGTCGCCCCCAACTGGCGGACCGCCGCGGCGTAGCCTTGCGCATTGGCGGAGATGGCAAGGCCGCGGGCGATGCGGGCGTAGCGCTCCCAGCCGAACATGCCCATCAGGCCAATCAGCAGCGGCAGCGAATTGCCGAAGAAGGCGAGCACCGCGAGCGCCATGATCAGGAACGGCATGCTGGCCTGGAAGTCGGTCAGCATCAGCACGAGCTGCTCCACGGCCCCGCGGAAATGCGCGGCGAGGAAGCCGAGCGTGGTGCCGACCACCGCCGAGATGGCGGTCGCGCCGAAGGCAATCAGCAGCGAGATGCGGATGGAGACGAGCAGCCGCGACAGCACGTCCCGGCCGAGCTCATCTGTGCCGAGCCAATGCGCGGCATTGCCGGGCGCGGCGAGCCGGTTGCGCAGATCGAGCTGGGTGAAGCCGTAAGGCGCGATCTTGTCGGCGAAGGCTGCAATGACCAGCATCGCGACGATCCAGGCGACCGCGAGCGCGACCGAGACCGGGATCGCCGGCAGGCTGATGCGGCGGCGGACGCTAGATTCCAGTTTTAACGCGTTTTCTTTACGCGAACCGGAGACCACTTCGCTTGAAAACGCTTTGGTGTCCTTCAGCGTGGCGTCGGTCATGCGTGCGCTCCTTTGGCGCGCAACCGCGGGTCGAGGAAACCGTAGAGGAAGTCGACAATGAGGTTGGACGTGACCATGGTCATGGCGACCAGCAGCAGGATGCATTGCACGACGGCGAGGTCACGATTGGCAACCGCGACGACGAGAAGCCGCCCTACTCCCGGCCAGGCAAACACGCTCTCGACCACGACCGCGCCTGCGATCAGCGTGCCCACCATGAAGCCGAGAATGGTGACGGTCGGGATCGCCGCATTCGGCAGCGCATGCGATGTCACCACCCTGCGCCACGGCACGCCCTTTGCGGATGCGGTGCGGATATAGGGCTGGCCCAGCACCTCCAGCATCGCGCTGCGGGTGAATCGCGCCAGCACGGCCGCGCCGCCGAGGCTCAGCGTCGCAATGGGAAGGATCGCGTGGCGCCAGCTGTCCTGCCCTCCCGAGGGCAGCCAGCCGAGCTGCACGGCGAACACGAGCACCAGCAGCAGCGCCAGCACGAAGCTCGGCACGGTGAAGCCGGCCACCGCCGTCATCATCACGGCGCGGTCGATTGCGGAGCCCCGGTGCAGCGCGGCGTAGATGCCGGCGGGAACGCCGAGCGCGACCTTGAAGGCGAAGGCCGGTAAGGTCAGCGCCAGCGTCGCCGGAATCCGCTCCAGCACCAGCTCGATCGCGGGCCGTCCGTCGCGCATGGAGCGGCCGAGCTCGCCCTTTGCGATGGCGCCGAAATAATCGAGATACTGAAACCAGATGGGATCATCGAGGCCCCAGGCCTTGCGGAACGCCGCGAGCACCTCGGGCGGCGCCTCCGGTCCCAAAATCATCAGCGCAGGGTCGCCTGACAGCCGCAGCACGACGAAGGCGAAGGTGACGACGAGCACGATCGTGAGCGCCGCGCGTCCAATGCGAATGGCGAAGTAGCGTCCCATCACGCCGCGTCCCGTGTCTCGGCGCCCGTGACGAGATGGCAGGCGACCTGCCTGTTGCCACCGACAGCCGCGAGCGCCGGCACCTCGCGCGCACAGCGCGCGATCGCGCGCGGGCAGCGCGGATGGAAGGTGCAGCCTTGCGGTCGCGCGGCTGGGTTCGGCGGATCGCCCGCGAGCACGATGCGGCCTGCGCTGCGGCGGCCCGGTGCCGGCGAGGCGGACACCAGCGCCTGGGTGTAGGGATGCTCCGGTCGCGCGAACAGATCGTCGGCGCTGCCGACCTCGACGATGCGGCCGAGATACATCACGGCGACGACATTGCTGATCTGCCTGACGACGCGCAGATCGTGGCTGATGAACAGCAAGGTGAGCGAGAGCTGGGCCTGGAGATCGCAAAGCAGGTTCACCACCTGCGCCTGAGCCAACGGCGGTGACGGCAAGGTGCGCGCCGCCATGAACGGACGCGTCGTCGCCGTGCTGGTCAAGCCGGGTGACCGTGTCAAAGCCGGCCAACCGGTGCTGACGCTGGAAGCGATGAAGATGGAGCACGTCCACAAGGCCGGCGTCGACGGCGTGGTGGCGGCGATCGACGTCGCCGAAGGCGAGCAGGTGACGACGGGCAGGATCGTCGCCGAGATCGGGGCAGGTTAGCGCAACGAACGGGGCAAAGGCGCAAAGTGCCGTGCCCGCCATCGATGTTAAAAAGTGGTGGAGCGGCATCGTCGGCAGGCTCCGCTTTGCCGCCCTACGGCACCTCGCGTGCGGTAAAAATTCCCTATTATTTCAGTTGCTTAATTGCGTACTGGCGCAAGGGGGAAATTCAATTTGAACGTCTTTCATTTTCGGGCTACACATATTGAACATTGTTCAATTTTGGAGCCGGCATGTTGCGCCCAAATGATCCCGCCCAAGCGACCAATCCGACGCTCCCGTCGGTATCCCGACGCTTCTCGTTCGCCGCCCCACAACTCCGCGAGAGATACCTGATTGGGGCCCTCAGCGTTCTGACGCTGTCGGCACTCCTCGCTCCCGCGCTGCCCGCCGCCGCTTGGCACGTCCCGCACTTCGTCGACAGTCGCACCTGGCTCGGTGTGCCCAACGCCGGCGATGTGCTGAGCAATCTCGCCTTTCTCGCGATGGGCGTCTGGGGTTCGGAGCGGCTGCGCGCCCGCCATGATGCGCCTGTGGGTGCAAGTTGGCTTTTCGTCGGCCTGATCCTCACCTGCCTGGGATCTGGCTTCTATCACCTGGACCCCGACATGCCGCAACGCCTCGTGGCCGATCGTCTCGGTATGGCGGTGGCGTTCGCGGGCTTTCTGGGCATCGCAGCCAGTGAACGCATCAGCGTGCGTGCCGGCGAGGCGGTGCTGGTCCTGATGATGATGGCCGGCCTGTTAGCTGCCTGGGTGGCGCGCGAGAATCTCACGCCATGGGTGGTCGTGCAGTTCGGCGGCATGGCACTTGCCGTGGGACTGGCGTTGACGCGGCCGCGGCCTGGCGCGCTCGGCGTGCCGCTCGGTGGCGTGATCTTCTTTTATGTGCTGGCGAAGCTTTTCGAACTCGGTGACGCGCTCATTTTCGAAGCCACAGGGCACGTCGTCTCGGGCCACACGCTCAAGCATCTGGCCGCTGCCTTGGCGGCCTGGCCGGTGATCAGCACGCTCCGCAATCGTAGCGAGCCCGCGGCCGTGCGAAGCGCGGTCCGCTGACGTAACCCACCCTACGGGACTATGTTGCTCCGCCCCGTGCCCTCATTGAGCAGACACGCCACCTGATGCCCGTTGCCCGCATCCAGCAGTGCGGGCCGCTCAACCCCGCATCGCTCCATCGCATATCGGCAGCGGGTGTGAAACGCGCATCCGGGCGGCGGATTGACCGGGCTCGGCACATCCCCGTCGACCAGCGGCGCGAGCTTCTTCGCCAGCGGGTTGGCAACCGGCACCGAGGCGAGCAGCGCTTGCGTGTAGGGATGCCTGGGATTGCGAAACAGCTCGTCCTTGCCTGCTATCTCGACGATGCGGCCGAGATACATCACGGCGACGCGATGGCTGATATGAGCGACCACGGCGAGATCGTGCGCGATGAAGAGATAGGAGAAGCCGTGCTGACGCTGAAGGTCGATCAGCAGATTGATCACCTGCGCCTGGATCGAGACGTCGAGCGCGGACACCGGCTCGTCGCAGACGATCAGGCGCGGCTCGAGTGCGAGCGCGCGCGCGATGCAGATGCGCTGGCGCTGGCCGCCGGAGAATTGATGCGGAAAGTTGCGCATCTGGTCGGCTCGCAAGCCGACCTGCTCGAATAGCGTTGCGACCCGCGCATCCAGCGCCTTGCCGCTGGCGAGCCCGTGCACCGCAAGCGGCTCGCCGACGATGTCGCCGGCGGTCATGCGCGGATTGAGCGAGGCGAACGGGTCCTGGAAGACGATCTGCATCGAGCGCCGGTGCGGGCGCAGTGCCGCCTTGGACAGATGGGTGATATCCTCGCCTTCGAGGTGAATCTGGCCCGAGGTCGGCTCGACCAGCCGCAACACGCTACGCGCCACCGTCGACTTGCCGCAACCGGATTCGCCGACGAGCCCGAGCGTTTCGCCGGCATGAACCGAGAACGAGACGCCGTCGACCGAGTGCACGGTGCCGACTTGCCTGCGCAATACGCCGGCCCGCACCGGGTAGTGCTTCTTGAGGTTGGTGACTTCGAGCAGAACTTCGCTCATGCCACCTCCGCAACTTCAGCCGCACGCCAGCAGGCTGCAAGATGTCCGCCGCCCCAATCCGCAAGCGGCGGATATTCGGCCTCGCAGCGCTTGATTGCGAGCTTGCAGCGCGGTGCGAAGGCGCAGCCCTTCGGCAGCCGCACCAGCGACGGCACGGTGCCGGGAATTTCATTCAGCCGCGCCTGTGCCGGGACGCCGGCCGCCGGAACGGCCGGGATCGAAGCCATCAGCCCGCGCGTATAGGGATGCTTTGGCGCGGCGAACAGTGCCTCGACACTGGCCTCCTCGACCTTGCGGCCCGCATACATCACGATCACGCGCTGCGCCGTCTGCGCGACCACCCCGAGATCATGCGTGATCAGCACGAGCCCGGTGCCGAGCTCCTTCTGAAGGTCGAGGATCAGCGCCAGGATCTGCGCCTGAATGGTGACGTCGAGCGCGGTGGTCGGCTCGTCCGCGATCAGCAGCGCCGGCCGGCAGGCCAGCGCCATCGCGATCATCGCGCGCTGGCGCATGCCGCCGGAGAGTTGATGCGGATATTCCTTCGCGCGTCGCGCCGGCTCGGGAATGCGCACCAGGCGCAGCATCTCGACGGCGATATTCCGGGCCTCCTTGGCCGGGATGTTCCGGTGCAGCCGCACCGCTTCGACGATCTGGTCGCCGATCCGCATCACCGGATTGAGCGAGGTCATCGGCTCCTGGAAGATCATGGAGATGCGGTTGCCCCTGACGGCACGCATCTCCGCCTCATCCAGCGCCAGCAGGTCGGTGCCTTCGAGCGAAATCGAGCCGCCGACGATGCGGCCGGGCGGATCGGGCACCAGCCGCATCAGCGACAGCGCGGTGACGCTCTTGCCGCAGCCGGATTCGCCGACGATCGCCAGCGTCTCGCCGCGCTTCACGGTAAAGGAGAGGTCGTCGACCGCTTTGAACAAACCGGAATTGGTGAAGAACACCGTTTTCAGGTTCTTCACTTCGAGCACAAGGTTGGATTTGTCCGTCATCAGCCGCGCTGCCTCGGATCAAGGATGTCGCGCAGGGCGTCGCCGAACAGGTTGGCGCCGAACACGGCGAGGCTGATCGCAATGCCCGGGAAGATCACCAGCCACGGAGCGGTGCGGACATATTCGGCGGCGGACTCGGAGAGCATGCGGCCCCAAGACGGATAAGGCTCGGGAATGCCGAGGCCGAGGAAGGAGAGGGAAGCTTCCGTCAGGATGGTCGAGCCGAGCTGCGCGGTCGCGAGCACGATCAGCGGCGCCAGCGTGTTCGGCAGTACGTGGCGGAGCGCGATGCGCACTTCGCTCATGCCGATCGACTTGGCGGCTTCGATAAAGGGGAGTTCGCGCAGCGCCAGCGTGTTGGCGCGGATAACGCGCGCGACCGTCGGGATCAGCGGAATGGCAATCGCAATGATCACGTTCGGCAGCGACGGGCCGAGTGCCGCCGTCATCACCAGCGCCAGCACCAGCAGCGGCAGCGCCTGGAGGACGTCGGAGACGCGCTGGAACACGAGATCGACCCAGCCGGAGAGATAGCCGGAGGTCAGGCCGACGATGACGCCGATCGTGCCGCCGAGCGCGGTCGAGCCGATCCCGACCGCAAGCGAGATCCGCGCGCCGTGGATGATGCGGCTGAACACGTCGCGGCCGAAAGAGTCCGTTCCCATCCAGTGCGCCAGGCTCGGGCGGGCCAGAGCGCGGGCCGAATCGATCGACAGGGGATCATAGCGCGCGATGAAATCGGCGAAGATGGCGGTGAACACGAACACGGTCATGATGACGAGGCCAGCGGCGCCCAGCACATGCCGCTGTGCCAGATACAGCACGCGGCGCCAGCCACCGGTCGCGTAGGCGCCGGCGCGTCTCAGTTCAACGTCATAGTCGATCGCGGCCATGTGAACTCTATCTTCCCCCTCTCCCCGCCTGCGGGGAGAGGGTAGGGGTGAGGGGGGCTCTCCGCGGGGGAGGTGGGAGTTGGACTCGCGGAGACTCCCCCTCACCCGGATTGCTGCGCAATCCGACCTCTCCCCGCAGGCGGGGAGAGGTGAAGGAGAGCGCACATACTGTGTGAGAGAAGGTCATGCGGCTAATCCGTGTACCTGATGCGCGGATCGAACACGGCGTAGAGCATGTCGACGATGAAATTCGCGCTCACCACCACGACGGCGATCAGCATCACGAGGTTCTGCACGATCGGATAGTCGCGCCAGCGGATCGCCTCGACCAGGAAGCGGGCGACGCCGGGGATGTTGAACACCGTCTCGGTGACGATCAGGCCGCCGATCAGGAACGCCGCCTCGATGCCGATCACGGTGATGACGGGCAGGATCGCGTTCTTCAGCGCGTGCTGATAGTTCACGGCGGCATCGGAGGCGCCCTTGGCGCGCGCGGTGCGGATGTAATCCTGCCGCAGCACCTCCAGCATCGAGGACCGCGTGATGCGCATGGTCAGCGCCGCGCTGCGGAAGCCGACGGCGGCAGCCGGCACGGCATAGGTTGCGAACGCCTCGAGCCAGGTCTGCGGATTCGGATTGAAGATCGGCATCTGGCCGAACATCGCCACCGACGCCGTGAGGATGAGCAGGCCGAGCCAGAACGAGGGCAGCGACAAGCCGCTCAAGCTGACGACGCGCAAGGCGTAATCCAGCCGCGTGCCTTGCTTCACCGCGCTGATGACGCCGAGCGGAATGCCAATCGAGACCGAGAACAACAGCGCGAGGCCGGCGAGCCGCGCCGTGATCGGGATCCGCGGCAGGATCTCCTGCAGCGCCGGCTTCTCGGAGACGTAGGAGTAACCAAAGTCGCCGCGCAGAAAACCGCTGATCCAGTGCCAATATTGCACGATCAGCGGCTGGTCGATGCCGAGCTCCTTCTCCAGGTTGGCCTTGTCGGCGGGATCGACATAGCCGGCCGCGGCGAACAGGATGTCGACGATGTTGCCGGGCACGATGCGCAGCAGGAGGAAGATGACGATCGAGATCCCGAACAGGGTCACGAGCATCAGGAACAGGCGTCGCACCAGATAGGCAAACATCCTTCGCCCTCCGCGAGCCGCTACTCTTCAGCCTGCCGCGCTACTTGTCGAGCCACGCGTCCTCGTAGCGAAAGCCGTTATAGGAGCTGTTCGACATGATCGTGATGCCCTTGACGTAGGGCTGCCAGCAGGTGCCGGCCCGTGCATGGAAGATGATCGGACGGGCGACATCCTCCTGCAGCTTCTTGTCGATATCCCAGACCCGCGGCTTGCGCTTGCTGGTGTCGGTCTCCTGCGATTGCACGTCGAACAGCTTCTCGATCTCCTTGTTGCAGTAATTGGTGTAGTTCCGCTCCGAGCCGCAGGAATAGTTTTCGTAGAAGGACTGGTCGGGATCGTCGACGGAATTGCCGGTCAGATTGAGGCCGAGCATGTAGTCCTTGCGCGCGACTTTCGGGAACCAGTTCGCGGTTTCGACGACGTCGAGCTCGCCGTCGATATAGATGCTCTTGAGCTGGTCGATCAGGATCACGGCGGGGTCGCGATATTCCGCGAGATTGCGCGTCGAGACCTTCACCGCGAGGTGCTTGTCGGGGCCGTAGCCCGCCTTCTGCATCAGTTTCTTCGCTTCCTCGCGGTTCGCGTTCACGTCCCGGCCATAGCCCGGAATGGTCTCGAGCTTGTCCTTGGGCATGCCCCAGACGCCTTGAGGCAGTGGCAGCATGGTGCCGCCGATGTCGGCCTGGCCTTCGAACAGGATATCGACGAACGCCTTGCGGTCGAGTGCCATCGCCATCGCGCGGCGAATATCGATGTTGTCGAACGGCGCGGAGGTCGAATTGACGATGATGTTGGTCGAAACGTTGGTCGGCTCGACGACGCAAGTCGCGTTCGGCGCCTGCGACTTGATGTCCTTCAGGAGCGGGATCGTGATGTGCGTCGGGAAGGTCATGTCGAACTTTCCGGCGACGAAAGCGAGGATCGCGGTCGATCGGTTCGTGATGATCGTGTACTCGATGCCGTCGAGATAGGGCAGGCCCTTCTTCCAATAGTCCGGATTTCGCGTCAGCTTGATCGATTCATTGGCCTTGAACTCGACGAACTTGAACGGTCCGGTACCGACCGGATGCGTGCGCATGTCCGCGGGCGAGACGTGGCAGGGATAGATCGGCGTATAGCCTGACGCCAGCATCGCCAGCAGCGACGGTTGCGGCCGCTTCAGGTCGAAGGACACCTCGAAATCGCCACTCGTCGTGATCTCGTTGACTTCATTGTACCAGGCCTTGCGCGGATTTTGCCGAAGCTTCTGCTGCGATTTGCCCATCAGGAGATCGAAGGTGCATTTGACGTCGGCCGATGTGAACGGCTTGCCGTCATGCCATTTGACACCCTGGCGCAGCTTGAATGTCAGCTTCTTGTTGTCGTTGCCCCAGGACCAGCTTTCGGCCAGCTCGGGCCGGAGGGTATCAGGGCTGTTCTGCGCGATGTGCTGGTCGTAAATGACGAGATTATTGAAGACGCCCATGAACGGCACGTTGACCGAATAGGTCGCGCCCTCGAGGATCGATGCGTTGGCCGGGCTGTCGCGGTGATACATTCGCAGGACGCCGCCCTGCTTGGGCTCGCCAGCGAGCGTGGTGGTTGAGGCCGTCAGCACAGATAGCGCCGCCATTGCGGCGAGCGCCCACACGCTCCGCATGCTCATCCTCCCTGGACATCAGTCTTTTTGGCCTTTGCGGCCTGTTTGTCGCGACGATAGCACGCGAGTTGAGGGAGGCAACCGGTAAGGCCGCATGCCGCCTCGACAATTCGGATGACGGAAGGCCGCAGGTTATCATGCTCACGATGTGAGAGTGCAGGTGCGAAGAGATGGTCCCTGCGGTGATGTTGCGCGATGCAGAATCAACGAACTCACTGTCGTCCCGGACAAGCGAAGCGCAGTTCCGGGACCCATAGCCACAGGGAGACGTTTGGCGAAGACTCGGGGTGACCTGCTCGCGCTACGACTATTCCCTGTGGTTATGAATCCCGGGTTCGCGACTTCGTCGCGCCCCGGGACGACACCATTTGTTTGGACGAGTCTCGCGCATATCGCCCGCGAGCGGAGCGACGCCCTCACACGATCCTCGACGCCTTGTTTCCCCAATACCGGTCCCGCAGCAGGCGCTTGTACAACTTCCCCGTCGGCAGCCGCGGCAATTCCTTCTCGAAATCGACCGAGCGCGGCACCTTCTGCCGCGACAGCGATTTTGCGCAGAATGCGATCAGCTCTTCGGCGAACGCCTCGCCCGGCACGACATCAGGCATCGGCTGGACCACCGCCTTCACCTCTTCGCCGAGATCGGGATTGGGCACGCCGAACACCGCGGCATCGGCGACCTTCGGATGGGTGATGAGCAGATTCTCGCATTCCTGCGGGTAGATGTTCACGCCACCGGAGATGATCATGAAGGTGGCGCGATCGGTGAGGTAGAGAAATCGGTCGGCGTCGACATAGCCGACATCGCCGACCGTGCTCATGCTGCCGTCGGCCGAGCGCGCCTCCCTGGTCTTCTCCGGGTCGTTGAAATATTCGAACGGCGAGGCGGTCTTGAACCAGACCTGGCCGGGGGTGCCGGTCGGACATTCCCGCATGTTCTCGTCGAGGATGTGGAGATCGCCGAGCAGCACCTTGCCGACGGTGCCGCGGTGGCTAAGCCATTCCTCGCTGTTGCAGGCGGTAAAGCCGAGGCCCTCCGTCGCGCCGTAATATTCGTGAATGATCGGCCCCCACCATTTGATGATGTCGTCCTTGACCAGCGCCGGGCAGGGCGCGGCGGCGTGGATCGCGATCTCCAGCGAGGACAGGTCGTAGCGGCCGCGCACCTCCGCCGGCAACTTCAGCATGCGCGAGAACATGGTCGGCACCAGCTGGGTGTGGGTGATGCCCCACCGCTGGACGAGTTCGAGGTAACGCTCGGGATCGAAACTCTCCATGATGATCACGGTGCCGCCCATGCGGACCGTGAGGTTCACGGCCGCCTGCGGCGCCGAGTGATAGAGCGGGGCAGGCGAGAGGTAGACCATGCCCTCGCGGTAGTGCCAGAGCTTGGTGAGGAAATCGAACAGCGGCAGATTATGCTTCGGCGGCTCCTCCGGCAGCGGCCGCAGAATGCCTTTCGGCCGTCCCGTCGTGCCGGACGAATAGAGCATGGCGGTGCCGAGCCACTCATCCGCGATCGATGTTGCCGACATATCCGCGGTGACGTCCGCAAGTCCGACGATGCGCTCGCTCTCGCCGGGGCCGTCGGCGACGATGCAGAGCTTGATGTCGGGGCAGGCCTTGATCGCCTCGCGGGCGATGTCGAGCTTCGCCACCGAGGTGATCAGGATCTTGGACTGGCTGTTGACCAGCAGATAGGCGAGCTCGCCCGGCGTCAGGAACGAGTTGATGCAGGTGTAGTACAGCCCGGAGCGTTCGCCGGCGCCGCAGGCCTCCAGATAGCGCGAATTGTTTTCCATGAAGATCGAGTAGTGGTCGAGCCGCTTCAAGCCGTGCTTGCGGAACAGGTGGGCCAGCCGGTTGCTGCGCGCATCGAGCTCGCGATAGGTGACGGCCTCGCCTGTGGCCGCCATGATGAAGGCGGGCTGCAGCGGGCGTAGGCGGGCATGCTGACCTGGGTACATCTATCCTCCGGCTTTGATTTATGCGGCGAGAAGCAGGATTTCGCGCACCTGCGCCGGGCCTTCGATCTTGCGCGGGTTACGCGGGATCCAGTTGGTGCGCATCGCCTGCTCGGCGATGGCGTCGAAATGCTGCGGCGACACCTGCACCTCGGTGAGGCTGCGCGGCATGCCCAGCGAGCGGATGAAGGCATCGAGCACGTCGGCAGCGTCGTGGCCGGGAAAGCCCATGGCGGCCGCGACGATCATCTGCCGCTCGGCATTGGCGCTCGCATTCCAGCGCATCACCGCCGGCAGCATGATGCAGGACGTGTAGCCGTGCGGCACGTCGAAGGCCGCGCCCAGCACGTAGCCGATGCCGTGGCTCGCGCCCATGGGAACGCCGGCCGCGAGCGCGCCCATCGACAGCCAGGTGCCGATCTGCGCGTCCATCCGCGCGTCGAGATCGGCGGGGTCGGCTTTCACCCGCGGCAGCGCGTCGGCGAGCATGGCGAGGCCCTTCACCGCTTGCGCGTCGGCATAGGGATGCGTCTCGCGCGAGCAGATCGCCTCGACGCAATGGTCGATGGCGCGGATGCCGGTCGACAGGAACAGCCATTCCGGGGTGTGCACGGTGATCGCGGGATCGAGGATGGTCGCGCGCGGCACGGCGAGCGGATGCCGCAGCATCTGCTTCACATGCGCAGCTCGGTCGGTGACGCCCGCGATCGCGCTGAATTCGCTGCCGGCGATCGTGGTGGGCACGCTAACCTGGCGCACGGTTGGCGCCGTCATCTCCGGTGCGACGCCCTTGTGCACGCGGATCCGCTCGATGCCGTCGATATCGTCGATGCCGTTGGCGAGGCAAAGCTGCACCGCCTTGGCGCCGTCGGTGATCGAGCCGCCGCCCACCGTGACGATCAGATCGGCGCCGGCCCCGCGCGCCGCGTTGGTTGCCGCGATCACCGCCTCGCGCGGCGTGTGCGCCGGCATGGCATCGAACAGGCCGGCGCAGCGGGGGCCCAAAGCCTGCTTGATCTTCTCGATTTCGTCGGTCTGCCGGTTCAGCGTGCCCGAAACCATCAGGAAGGCGCGGCGCGTTCCCAGCCGGTCCATCTGCGCGACGATGGCCTCAGTTGCAGGATGGCCGAACACGACCTCCTCGATCGCGCCGAAAACGACACGTCCCTGGTGCACGCCAGCCCTCCCGGACAATTCGTCTTGTTTTTGTGAGGGCAATCTAGCCGAGCGGATGGCGTTCGTCATGTGCGAAGGCGCTGGCGCTCTTTCCCTTTCCCCGCGTGCGGGAAAGGGAAGGACGTTTCCATTCATGAGCCCGGCGAACAAAGTCCAATCGCAAACCTGCCGGCTATTCAGCGCGTGCCGGGCGGGTTGCCACCCCCTGTCAACCCGCCATCCGGTCAGGGCGCGCTTGGAGCCCTGCACGCGCTTTGGTCTTGAAGTGTTCATCAACTCCACCCATCTTGGGACGCCCGCGGGTAAATGCCTACCCTGCCTTTTCCGCGGCTTTTGGCATGAGGACGATGCGAGGACCTGGGATGGCTGGACCGGATGGAAGCGAGCGACTTGTCAAAAAGCACGAATTCGTCCAGCCGCGGCATTACGCACTCGCGGGCCTCCTCGTCGCTTCGTTCGCGCTCACCGGTTGCGGGCAGCCCACCTCGCAAGCGTCTGCGCCGCCGCCGGCGCCCGTGACGGTCGCCCAGCCGGTCAAGCGCACCGTTACCGATTGGGACGAGTTCACCGGCCGCTTCGAAGCGGTCGAGGAGGTGCAGGTGCGCCCGCGCGTCGGCGGCTTCGTCAACTCGGTCGAATTCCAGGACGGCGCCATCGTGCATCAGGGCGATCTGCTTTACGTGATCGACCCGCGTCCGTTCGAGGCGGTGGCCACGCAGGCGGAAGGGCAGCTGTCGGATGCACGGGCCAAGGTGGAACTTGCCAAGCGCGAGCTCGACCGCGGCCTCAGCCTGGTGCAGACCAGCGCGGTCTCCGAGCAGGTCGTCGATCAGCGCCGTCAGGCCCTGCAAGCTGCGCATGCCGCGGAGGTGCAGGCTGAAGGCGCGCTCAAAGCGGCCAGACTGAACATCGAATTCACGCATGTGACGGCACCGTTGACCGGCCGCGTCAGCCGCCATCTCGTCAGCCCCGGCAATCTCGTGCAGGGCAGCGACAATGGCTCTTCGACCCTCCTGACCTCCATCGTCACGCTCGACCCGATCTACGTCTATTTCGACATGGATGAGGCGACCTTCATCAAATACAGCAAGCTGTGGTTCGAAGGGCGGCGTCCGAGCTCGCGCGACACGGCCAATCCGGTGCAGGTGACGCTCGCCGGCGAAACCAAGCCGTCCCATGAAGGCACCATCAACTTCCTCGATAACCGGCTCGACGTTTCGACCGGCACGCTGCGCAGCCGCGCCGTGGTCAAGAATACCGATCTGTCGATCCTGCCCGGCCAATTCGGTCGCGTCCGGCTGATCGGCAGCGCGCCCTATGAGGCCCTGCTGATTCCGGACGTCGCTGTTGCGACCGACCAGTCCCGCAAGATCGTGTTCGTGGTGAAGCCCGACGACACCGTCGAGGCGCGTCCCGTGGTGCTCGGACCGCTGGACGACGGCCTGCGCGTGATCCGCGAAGGATTGAAGGCCGAGGATCGCGTCATCGTCAACGGCATCCAGCGTGCCCGTGTCGGTGCCAAGGTTGCCCCGCAGACTGCGCCAGCGCCGGCCGGTGGCAAGTCATGAATCTCGGTCGTCTCTCCATCAACCAGCCCATCCTCGCGATGGTGCTGTCGATCGTGCTCCTGATCGTCGGTGCGCTCGCCTACACCACGCTGCCGGTGTCCGAATATCCGCAAGTGGTGCCGCCGACCGTCGTCGTCACCACGCAATATCCCGGCGCCTCCGCGCAGACCGTGTCCGACACGGTCGCAGCTCCGATCGAGCAGGAGATCAACGGCGTCGAGGACATGCTGTATCTCTATAGCCAGGCGACCTCGAACGGCCAGCTCACCATCACCGTCACCTTCAAGCTGGGCACCGATCTCGACAAGGCCCAGGTGCTGGTGCAGAACCGCGTCGCGATCGCGCAGCCGCGCCTGCCCGAGGAGGTCCAGCGCAACGGCGTCACCACCCGCAAGAACTCGCCCGACATCCTGATGGTCGTGTTCATGCTGTCGCCGGACGACACCTTCGACCAGCTCTACATCTCCAATTACGCGCTGCTCCAGGTCCGCGACCAGCTGCTGCGTCTCGACGGCGTTGGCGACATCCAGATCTTCGGTGCCCGCGACTATTCGATGCGGCTGTGGCTCGATCCTGACCGGATTGCCAATCTCGGCCTGACCTCGGCGGAGGTGCTGGCCGCGATCCGCGCGCAGAACGTGCAGATCGCCGGCGGCCAGATCGCCGAGCCGCCGATCGCCGACCGCGCCTTCCAGCCGAACCTCACCTTCACGGGCCGCCTGAAGGACCAGAAGCAGTTCGAGGACATCCTGATCAAGGCCGGCTCGGACGGCCGCGTGGTGCGGCTGCGTGACGTCGCCCGCATCGAGCTCGGGGCGCTCGCCTACAGCACCAACAGCTTCCTGCTGCGCAAATCCGCGGTCGCCATGCTGGTGACGCAGCGGCCGGGATCGAACGCTCTCGCTACCGCGAAGAACATTACCGACACCATGACGAGGCTGAAGGAGAGCTTCCCGAAAGGCCTCGACTACAATATCGGCTACAACCCGACCGAATTCATCGCTCAGTCCGTCCACGAGCTGATCAAGACCATCTATGAGGCCATGCTGCTCGTCGTCATCGTCGTGCTGGTGTTCCTGCAGGGCTGGCGTCCCGCGATCATTCCGATCATCGCGATCCCGGTGTCGCTGGTCGGTACCTTCGCGGTGATGGCGGCGCTGGGCTTCTCGATCAACAACCTCACACTGTTCGGCCTCGTCCTCGCGGTCGGCATCGTGGTCGATGATGCTATCGTGGTGGTCGAGAACGTCGAGCGGCATCTCGAGCATGGCATGAGCCGGCGCGATGCCGCGCTCAAGACGATGGAGGAGGTCGGCGGCGCGCTGGTCTCGATCGCGCTGGTGCTCTGCGCGGTGTTCGTGCCGACCGCCTTTCTGGGCGGTATTTCCGGGCAGTTCTTCCAGCAATTCGCCGTCACCATTGCGGTTGCGACCGCGATCTCCTGCTTCTGCTCGCTGACGCTGTCGCCGGCGCTGGCCTCGCAGATCCTGGTGCCGCACGAGGAGAAGCGGGCGCCCGCGAGTTGGAATGTCATCGCGCGCGGCTGGAATGCCTTCACCGGCGTATTCAATCGCGTGTTCGACCGTCTGGCGCACGGCTATGCCGGCCTCGCCAATTTCGTGATCCGGCACTCGGTGGTGATGATCCTGATCTATGTCGTGCTGATCGGAAGCGCCGGCTGGTTGATCGCGACCACGCCGCAAGGCTTCATCCCGGCGCAGGACCGCGGCTACGTCATCGTATCCGTGCAATTGCCGGGCGCGGCTTCGCTGGCGCGCACCACCGAGGTCGTGCGCGAGATCGAGCGGATCTCGCTGGACACGCCGGGCATCGTTCGTGTCGCCGCCTTTGCCGGCTTCTCCGGTGCCACCCGCACACAGGCGGGCAATGCCGCCGCGCTGTTCCCGGTGTTCGACGAACCAGAGGCGCGGATCAAGAAAGGATTGACGGCCAACGCCATCACGGTCGAGCTGCGCAAGCGCCTGTCCGCGATCCAGGGCGCCTTCATCATCGTGATCCCGCCGCCGGCCGTGCCTGGCATCGGCACCGGCGGCGGC